>JAGAUM010000027.1 GCA_017620795.1 Clostridia bacterium | reverse complement strand
GGGCAATGACCTTGGAAGGACCGGAAGAGGAACGGTTGTACCGTCGTGAAATGATTCGGTTAAAACTCTCTCTCGATGAAGCACAAAAATCGGGAGCGGAGGAGATTTTGCTCTTTTTGCATTATCCTCCTTTTTTAAAGACGGGCACAGAACATGAGGCTTTTTTCGAATTGTTGGAACTATATCCGATTAAAACCTGTGCGTATGGGCACTTACACGGTTATGGTGGTCAGCATGCATACAAAGGTGACAAAGACGGTGTGACATTTCTGCCTGTTTCTTGTGATTTGGTAGATTTTTCGCCCGTTTTAATAAAAATTTAAGTTCGCTCTTGCAAATTGACCATATTATGGTATAATAGATAAGAGATACTAAAAGACGAACAGGAGTTGTAGAAAATGTCGGTTAAAATGGAACAGTTAGAAAACAACAAAGTGAAGCTGGAACTTCAGATTACTTCTGAAAAATTTCAGGATGGAATCCAGAAAGCTTACATAAAGATGGCTAACCGCTTTACCGTGCCCGGTTTCCGTAAGGGTAAGGCACCGCGGTTCATGGTTGAAAAGTACTACGGCGAAGGTGTATTCTACGAAGAAGCAATCAACCTGCTTTTCCCTGAAGTTTACATGGCCGCAATTGATGAGACTGGTATTGAACCCGTCAGCCAGCCTGAAGTTGATATCAAAGAATTCAATGACGACAAGAGCTTGGTTTTGTTGGTTGAAGTTTTTGTTAAGCCTGAAGTTGCTTTGGGTAAATACAAGGGCGTCAGCGTAAAAAAGGTTGAGCATAACGTTACTGCAGCTCAGGTCAAAGAAGAGTTGGAGCGTATGCGTGAGCGCAACGGTCGTGTTGTTACCGTTGAAGACCGTGCAATCAAAAAAGGTGACACTGCAACCATTGATTACGAAGGCTTTGTTGACGGCGTTCCCTTTGAAGGCGGTAAGGGTGAAGGCCATCCGCTGGAAATCGGTAGCGGTCAATTCATTCCCGGCTTTGAAGATCAGCTGATTGGTAAGAAACTGGGCGAGGAAGTCGATGTTAATGTTGAGTTCCCGAAAGAATACCATGCAGAAGAATTGGCTGGCAAGCCTGCTCTGTTCAAGGTTAAAATCCATAAGATTACCATGAAAGAACTGCCTGCTTTAGACGATGAGTTTGCTAAGGACGTCAGCGAGTTTGATACTTTAGATGCGTTGAAGGCAGACACTAAAGAAAAGTTGGTTGCTCGTGCTAAGGAACAAGCAAAGGCAGAGCAGGAAGAACTGGTATTAGAGAAGGTTGTTGACGGTGCAAAGGTTGACATTCCTCAGGTCATGATCGACGAACGCGTAAACCAGACCATCGAAGAATATAACATGCGTCTCTCTTCTCAGGGCATCACCATGGAGAAGTACATGGAACTGACTGGCGGTTCTATGGACGATTTCCGTGCACAGACTGCTCCGATGGCAGAGAAGCAGGTTAAGACCCGTCTGGTACTGGAAGCCATTGCAAAGGCTGAAGCAATCGAAGCAACTGAAGAGGATATCGATGCTGAATACACCAAGATGGCTGAAATGTATGGCGTAGAAGCTGATGTTGTCAAGAAGGCAGTTCCTGCTGATGACTTAAAGCATGATGTTGCAATTCGCAAGACCGTTGAATTCCTCGTTAACGAAGCTTCTTTGACTAAGCCGCGCGCAAAGAAGGAAGAAGCTACCGAAGCTCCTGCTGAAGCTGATGCAGAAAAGAAACCTGCTGCAAAGAAGACTTCGACAACTGCGAAGAAAACGACTAGCACGACTACTAAGAAGACCACCACAAAGACCGCAGAAGAGGGTAAAGCAACTACCAAGAAAGCCCCTGCAAAGAAGACTGCTAAGAAAGAAGAAAAAGCAGCCAAATAATAAAGATTTACGGGGAGTGAACAGTGTTCTACTCCCCGTATCACATTAAAGGAGGAAATACTATGAGCTTAGTTCCTGTTGTTGTTGAACAGACCAATCGTGGCGAACGTTCCTACGATATTTTTTCTCGCCTGTTAAAAGACCGCATCATTTTTTTGAGTGATGAAGTAAATGACGTTACTGCAAGCTTGGTTGTCGCACAGTTGTTGTTCTTGGAGGGAGAAGACCCTGATAAGGATATCCATCTTTACATCAACAGCCCTGGCGGCTCCATTACCGCAGGAATGGCTATTTACGACACTATGCAGTATATCAAGCCTGATGTATCGACGATTTGCGTTGGTATGGCAGCAAGCATGGGCGCTTTTTTACTGGCAGCCGGTGCTCCTGGTAAACGCTTTGCATTACCGAACAGCGAAATCATGATTCATCAGCCCCTTGGTGGCACCCAGGGCCAAGCAACGGACATCAAGATTCATGCCGATCGCATCATTCGTATGCGTAAAACTTTAAACCAGATTTTAAGTGAACGTACGGGCAAGCCGTTGGATATTATTGATCGTGATACCGAACGCGATTTCTTCATGTCTGCGGCAGAGGCAAAAGAGTATGGCCTGATTGACCGCGTAATGGAAAAACGCCTGTAATTCCGGAGGGTATATGGCAAATTTTGATGATTTGAAAATGCTTCGTTGTTCCTTTTGCGGAAAGATGGAAAACGAAGTTCATCGCTTATTAAGCGGACCTGATGGCGTCTGCATTTGTGATGCTTGCGTTGACCGTTGTCTGGATATTTTAGACGAGGAGTATGAGCAACAGCGTGAACTTCCGAAACTTACTGAGCTTCCGCCTCCACAGGAAATCAAAAAGATTTTAGATGACTATGTCGTTGGTCAGGAGCAAGCAAAGAAAGTGCTTTCGGTTGCAGTTTATAACCATTACAAGCGTATTGGCAAAGAAACCGGAGATGATATTGAACTGCAAAAGAGCAATATCTTGATGCTAGGTCCCACTGGTTGCGGAAAGACGCTTTTGGCACAAACTTTGGCGAAAATCCTTCAAGTTCCGTTTGCAATCGCGGACGCAACCACTTTAACCGAAGCAGGATATGTGGGCGAGGATGTTGAGAATATTCTTTTAAAGCTTTTGCAGGTAACCGATTATGATGTGGAGCAGGCAGAGCATGGCATCATTTATATCGATGAAATTGATAAGATTGCCAAAAAATCTGAAAACCCGTCGATTACCCGCGATGTCAGTGGTGAAGGCGTTCAGCAGGCGTTGCTGAAAATCTTGGAAGGAACAGTTGCTTCTGTGCCACCCCAAGGCGGTCGTAAGCATCCGCATCAAGAGTTTATTTCCATTGATACCACAAAGATTTTGTTCATTTGTGGCGGTGCCTTTGAAGGTCTGGATAAGATTGTTGAACAGCGTATCGGCAAAAAGAACATGGGCTTCGGCGCTGAAGTACAAAGCAAAAAAGAACGTAATTTGGGCGAGCTTTATGCCAACGTACTGCCTCAGGATTTGCTGAAATATGGCTTGATTCCGGAGTTTGTCGGTCGTGTTCCTGTGACTGTCACATTAGAATCCTTAGACCAAAAAGCTTTGATGCGTATTCTGGCAGAACCAAAGAACGCCCTTTTAAAGCAGTATGCTGCTTTGCTGAAAATGGATGGCGTGTCTCTGGAATTTGATGACGATGCAGTTTCGGCAATTGCACAGCGTGCAATTGATTTGGATACTGGTGCCCGTGGACTTCGCTCCATTTTAGAAGAACTCATGCTGGATATCATGTATGAGATTCCGTCTTGCAAGAATGCAGAAAAATGCATTGTTACCGCTGATTGTGTAAACAAAAAAGAGAAGCCGACATTGATTTATCGGGACGCAACAGCTGTATGATAAAACACCCGCCTGTATGGCGGGTGTTTTTTTGCACATCTTTAAAGCCTTGTTCATATACTGTACTATCACATAGAAAGGATGAGGCTTTTGTTGCGAGATTTTATGAACCGAGCAGAAGAGAAGGATTCAGCCAAAGTACAGGAACTTTTGGAAACAGGGGAAGGGAAGCAACTAAAAAAACTGATAGACAACGGTGATTTGGCACGGTTTCAAGGACGTTTTACCGAAACGGAGATTGAAAACGCTTTTCAAAAAATTATTGCCAATCCTGAACTTCGTGACTTGTTGCAGAAGAACAGCGGAATTGTAGAGTCTATTATTGAATTTTTAAAGAGGTAGCTATGTCAGACCCTATTTCCGAATTGCTTACACAGTTAAAAGGGTCTTCGGGAAGTGGTCCGAATTTTTCAAAACTGCTTCACTCTTCGCGATCACCGGCAGGGGATTTATTGTTAGCTCTGCGCCCATATTTGAACCCCAAACGACAGGAAAAGGTGAAAGAAGCTATTAGCATTTTAAGTCTTACACAGATTTTTGAACTATTCAAAACCTTTGGGGGTGAATAGGGTGTATGAGAGCTATCGGCAAAAATCAGATGTTGTAGAAACTTTGGGTGAGCTATGCGTATCTCCGTCCCGCGAGCTGTCTTTTTTTGATCGTTTTGGATTGGACGATATCCTCCTGATTCTCCTTTTGATCCTTTTGTTCCAACAGGAAGAAAAAGACTATCTGGCAATGATTGCAGTTGGATACTTGTTTTTTTGCGGATTATGAGGCTAAAATTGCCTCATTTTTCTTTTTCGGTTGACTTTGTCAAAAGAGGGTGGTAAAATAGTCCTGTTGTTAATTCCGAGGGGGTTTTATCATGCTTGAAAGTGCTGAAAAACGTCGTGTTAACCTTTTTATTACGCTGTTCATGGTTACTTACATGGTTAGCTATATCACGCGCATCAACTATGCCGCAATCATCAGTGAGATTGTAGAAAAGACAGGATGGGCGCGAACGGAGCTTTCTTTGGCGTTGACTGGTATCTTTGTCACATATGGTATTGGTCAGTTGGTCAGCGGTTACTTTGGGGACCGTTTCCAACCAAAACGTTTGGTTTTTTTAGGACTTTTGGTCAGCTGTGCCATGAACATTCTGATTCCATTTTGCCCCTCTCCCTTTTGGATGGTTGTTGTCTGGTGCATCAACGGATTCGCACAAGCGATGATGTGGCCCCCCATTGTTAAATTAATGGTGGCTTTGTTCTCGGAAGCGGACTATGCCCGAGCTTGTATCCGCGTCTCGTGGGGCAGCTCTTTTGGCACGATTTTT
>JAGAUM010000253.1 GCA_017620795.1 Clostridia bacterium | reverse complement strand
GCGTATGACGGAGAGATGAAGGACGTTATAAAAACGGTTACTTATCTGGATGAAGAGGGAGTTTGCAGAACCCTTTCCGAAGATGAACTTGGTTTTGGTTATCGTACCAGCTGTTTTTGTGGTACAGAACGTATTATCTTGTCGACAACAATGGAACTCAGTCCTTGCCCGCGTGATGTGATTGTAAAAGAAATGTCGGAGTTGAATCAACGGCGGCGGGACAAACAACCCTTGGAACTTCCAAGCGCAGGAAGCGCCTTTAAGCGTCCTGTAGGAGGGTTTGCAGCAAAACTGATCGATGAGTGTGGGCTACGTGGCTATCGCATAGGTGATGCGCAGGTGTCCGAAAAGCACACGGGCTTTGTTGTGAATTTGGGTAATGCGACATCAGAGGATGTTAAAAGACTTTTATGCGAGGTTCAAAAACAAGTAAAAGAGAAAACTGGAATTGTTTTAGAACCCGAAATACGATTTATGGCATAAGGAGAATTAAAATGCGATTTGTAGTTGTGACCGGAATGTCCGGTGCAGGAAAGACAGGCGCAATTCGCGCACTTGAAGATTTAGGGTACTATTGTGTAGACAATTTACCTGCACCGATGATTTCTTCTTTTGCAGAAAACTGTCTGAACGCAGAAACAATTGAGAAGTCTGCTGTTGTTTTGGATATCCGAAGCGGTGTATGGTTCACGCAGATTTTCGAAGAAGTTCAAAAGTTGAGGTCCAAAGGAGTTGCTTGTGAGGTTTTGTTTATGGACGCGCAGGATGATATTTTAGTGCGCCGTTATAAAGAAACCAGACGTCGCCATCCCTTGGAGAACAAGAAGAACAATATCGTCTCAGCTTTGCGTTCGGAACGGGAACGGTTGAACGCGGTTCGAGAGATTGCCGACCATGTTATTGATACCTCATTTTTTTCTGCAAAACGGACGCGGTTTGAACTGTTTGCGATTTTCGGTGAAGAACAGCGAAACCATGGTATTACGGTGAATGTTCAGTCTTTTGGATTCAAGTACGGAATTCCGAAAGACGCGGACATGGTCTTTGATGCCCGTTTTCTCGCTAATCCCTTCTATGTTCCTGAACTGCGGGAACAAACAGGAATGGACGAGCAGGTTGCAGACTTCCTTTCGAGTGAAGCTTGCTGCAATGAGTTTTTCAAAAAACTGTTTGATATGTTGGAATTGATTCTTCCTAATTATGTTGAAGAAGGGAAAAACCATCTGGACATTGCATTCGGCTGTACGGGCGGCCACCATCGTTCGGTCTACCTTGCGGAAAAGACATCGGAGTGGCTGGAAAACAAAGGGTATTTTGTCATGGTCCACCACAGGGACATTGACAAGGAATAGGAGATGCCATGAAAATCGTTGCACTTGGTGGCGGTACTGGTATGCCTGCATTGCTACGCGGATTAAAAACCTATGATCATGAAATCACCGCGATTGTCACCATGTTTGATGATGGTGGCGGCTCTGGCGTTTTGCGTCAGGAACTGGGAATGCTCCCGCCTGGCGATATCCGAAACTGTATTCTTGCTCTTTCTGATGCAGAACCCTTAATGGAAGCCGTTTTGAAGTATCGTTTTCCTTACGGAAGCTTGAAAAATCAGAACTTCGGTAACTTGATGCTTGCCGCAATGAATGGCGTAACAGGCAGCTTTTTAGATGCTGTTCAAAGTCTAAGCAATATTTTGGCCATTCAAGGACGTGTACTTCCTGTGACAACCAGTGATGCGCGTTTGTGCGCAGAATTTTCCGACGGTGCTATTGTGAAAGGGGAGTCTTGTATTCCCGAATACGCAAAAAAGTATCATGCAAAAATCCGTCGTGTCTTTTTAGATCAGGAAGACATTGAAGCGAATCCGGAAGCACTTTTGGCCATTGCAGAGGCAGATGCGATTGTGATTTCACCTGGAAGTCTTTATACCAGCATT
>JAGAUM010000252.1 GCA_017620795.1 Clostridia bacterium | reverse complement strand
TTTGATTACGGCGAAAAGGCGCTTGCGTGTATTGCGCGTAAGGGACTATTGAGCGAAAACGGCGTTGCGGTGTATGACGACTACGCCCACCACCCCACCGAAATTGAAACTACCTTAAAGGTCGGCAGCGCCATTACCAAAGGTCAGCTGTTCATTGTCTTTCAGCCTCACACCTATACCCGTACCAAAGCACTATTCCGTGATTTTGTAGAGGTTCTTTCCAAAGCCGACCGCGTGGTTTTAGCGGACATCTATGCCGCTCGCGAGCCTGACCGACACGAGGTCTCTTCTGCCGATCTGGCAAGGGAAATCCCCGGCGCCATCAACCTGCACCAGTTTGGTGAAATTGCAGACTACCTCAAAAAAGAAGCCAAGACAGGCGACACTATCATCACCGTGGGTGCGGGCGATGTGTTCCGCATCGGCGAATTGCTTTTAAAGGAGAGCGACTGATGTATATCCGACTGAATGAAAACGAAAAAGTAGTAGCAGCCATTAAAGAAGGGTTAAAAAAGAAAAACGGTTTTTGTCCCTGTCGCAGGGAAGAAAAACCTGAATATTTCTGTATGTGCGAAGAATTCCGCAAGCAGATTGAAGACCCGAACTTTGAGGGCTATTGCCACTGTATGTTATACTATAAAGGAAAATAAGGAGAAAAACATGGCAGAGATTATTTTAACCGCAGATAATTTTGAAGCAGAAGTTTTAAAGTCGGACATTCCCGTACTGGTGGACTTTTGGGCAACCTGGTGTGGGCCTTGCATGATGCTGGCACCCACCATCGAAGAGCTCTCTCATGAGCTTGCAGGGAAAGTGAAGGTCTGCAAGGTCAATGTAGACGAGCAACCCTTGCTTGCCACCCAATTTAGAATTGTCAGCATCCCCACCCTTTTGCTCTTTGACAAGGGCGAAATCAAGGCTTCGTCTTTAGGGTATTTGACCAAAGACCAGTTAAAAGCACGTTTGGGCATCTGAAAAAGCAAACAAAAAAAGTGCAATCCGTTGGGATTGCACTTTTTTATTTTTTCGATTACGCTTTGTTGATGGAGCCGAAGAGTTCCATCTTTTCCTTAACCGTTGCCTTGATGGCTTCAAAGCCGGGAGCCAACAGTTTTCTGGGGTCAAAGCCCTTGCCTTCCAGATCCTTGCCTGCTTCGATATACTTACGGGTTGCTTCCGCAAAGCTCAGCTGGCACTCGGTATTTACATTGATTTTGGAAACGCCCAAAGAAATGGCTTCCTGAATCATTTCAGCAGGGATACCCGTACCGCCGTGCAAAACCAAAGGCATGGTGCCGGTCTTTTCCTGAATCTTTGCCAGAACGTCGAAGTTAAGGCCTGCCCAGTTTGCAGGGTATTTGCCATGGATATTACCAATACCTGCAGCCAGCATATCAACGCCCAAGTCTGCAATCATCTTGCATTCGTCGGGATCAGCAACTTCGCCGTTACCAACAACGCCGTCTTCCTCACCGCCGATAGCGCCAACCTCTGCTTCAACAGAGATGCCTTCAGCGTGTGCCTTGGCAATGATTTCTTTGGTCTTTTCGATATTCTCATCAATCGGGTAATGAGAAACGTCAAACATAACAGACGAGAAACCTGCTTCCATTGCACGGTAAGCACCTTCATAGCTACCGTGATCCAGATGCAAAGCGACGGGAACCGTGATGTTCAGTTCTTCCATCATAGCGCGAACCATAGCAGCAACGGTCTTAAAACCGGTCATATACTTGCCTGCGCCTTCCGAAACGCCTAAAATAACAGGAGAACGGTTTTCCTCAGCAGTCAGCAAAACTGCCTTGGTCCATTCCAGATTATTAATGTTAAATTGTCCTACTGCATACTTGCCAGCCTTGGCCTTCTGCAGCATTTCGGTTGCCGAAACCAACATGTGATCTCCTCCTAATTATTGTTAAAATTTTCTCAACCCAATTAGTATACCTCAATTTGTGACATTTGTCAAACTTTTTACAATATAATATTTTTAAAAAATTTAAAAAAAGGCTTGCAATGTAGGAATTCTTGTGGTAAAATACTCAAGTATCAGTACGGATAGTCCTCTGTTTGCAAAGGGCAAGCATGAATGTCTGAGAATTTAGGAGGAAGAAATGGATATTTTACGCGCAATTACTCAGGAACAGTTAAGAACGGATCTGCCCGAACTGCAAATCGGTGACTATGTCAAGGTTTACATCAAGATTAAAGAAGGCAACCGTGAAAGAATCCAGATGTTTGAAGGCACTTTGATTGCCATGAAGCACGGTGGAATTCAGCAGACCTTTACCGTTAGACGTATGTCTTATGGCGTAGGCGTTGAAAAGACCTTCCCGGTTCACTCTCCCAAGATTGACCACATTGAAATCGTAAGACACGGTAAAGTAAGACGTGCTAAGCTCTACTACTTGAGAGACCGTGTTGGTAAGGCCGCTAAGGTTAAAGAACGCGTATAAGCAAAATAGGTAGAACGATAAAGGGGACAGAGCTTGTCCCCTTTTTCTTTCCTTTGAAAGGAGAACATCATGAGCGATTCCAATGAAATTTTAACCAACCTCCCCGAAGAGCCGGAGGAAACCAATCGCACCGACTGGAAAAAAGAAATCAAAGAATGGGCACAAGCCATCTTCTTTGCTGTTATCATCGGATATGTGATTATCAACTTCATTTTCTTTACAGTACGGGTGGACGGTGCTTCCATGGACCCCACCTTAACCCATGGCGACCGCTTGATTGTCTGGCGTTTGGGTTACGAGCCTGAAAACGGTGATATCGTTGTGTTAGAGCCCCCTCTTTATAATGTAGACGACCGCTATGTCAAGCGTGTCATCGCCACCGAGGGTCAGACGGTTCAAATTATCAACAACCGTGTCTATGTCAATGGGGAAGCCATTGACGAGCCTTATATTCAAGGCAACGTCTCGGCACTGGGCTCAAAGTATGAATTGCCGCAGGTCATCCCCCAAGGCGCTTGCTTTGTTTTAGGTGACAATCGGGAACATTCTACCGACAGCCGTGCATTCGGTCTGGTTCCCAACGACCATATCATGGGCGAAGTAAAGCTCCGCATCTGGCCCTTAAACAGTTTAGGGGTGTTTTAAATGAACGCTTCCAATCTCCAATGGTTTCCCGGTCATATGACCAAAACCAAACGCCAGATTGCCGACGACCTAAAACGGGTAGATTTGGTGGTAGAGTTGGTGGATGCAAGACTCCCCCTCGCTTCCCGCAACCCCATGTTAAACGAAATGATTGGGCAAAAGCCCCGCATTTTGGTCATGAACAAGGCAGACATGGCGGACGAAGAAAAGAACCGTGCTTTCATCGACGCCTTCAAGGCACAGGGGATTCATACCCTGTTGGTAAACTCCAATAGCGGTGAAGGGTTAAACCAGTTTACCCAACTGGTCAACCAAGCCCTTGCCGAAAAGCTCGCCCGTGCCAAGGAAAAAGGGATGCGCTATATCCCCCGATTGATGATTGTGGGAATTCCCAATGTAGGAAAGTCCACCCTAATCAACCGACTGGCAGGCAGAAAGAGCATGAAAACAGGCGACCGTCCCGGTGTTACCCGCTCCAAGCAATGGATTAAACTCCAAAACGGCTACGAACTGTTGGATACCCCAGGCGTTCTTTGGCCTAAATTTGGAGACCCCGAGGTAGCGCTTTTACTGGCGTTTACAGGCGCCATCCGTGACGAAGTCACCGATATGGAAGAACTGGCATGCCTGCTGTTAAAGCGGTTGCGCGTTCACTATGCAGATGCGCTTTGTGCGCGCTACCAATTGGATGAATTGGCAGAAGACGATTATGACCTATTAGAGCAAATCGGTCGCAAACGTGGCTGCCTGCAAAGCGGAAACCGCGTCAACACCGAGCGTGCTGCCGCCATTTTACTGGACGAATTCCGTGGCGCCAAGTTAGGAAGAATTACACTGGAAAACCCTGAGGTGAAATAAGATGCAGACCACCATAGAAGACGCTCTTCGGGAAGAAGGCTTTTTAAGCGTTGCGGGCTTGGACGAAGTCGGCCGCGGACCTTTGGCAGGTCCCGTCTGTGCCGCCGCCGTCATTCTCCCTCCCAACAGTGAATGGGAAGGACTAAACGACTCGAAAAAGCTTTCGGCAAAAAAGAGAGACCTGCTTTTTGAACAAATTAAAAGCGGTGCTATTGCTTATGCCGTCGGGCTGATTGAACCCGAAAAGATTGACGAGGTCAACATCTTAAACGCTTCTTTTTTGGCAATGAAGCAAGCAATGGAGCAGTTGTCCGTCACTCCCGACCACTTATTGATTGACGGCAACCAATGCCGATTCTTGCCCGAACCTTACACCTGCATCATAAAAGGCGATTCCAAGGTCGCTTCCATTGCGGCGGCGTCCATTATCGCCAAGGTCACCCGTGACCGTCTCATGGACGAATACGATGCAATCTACCCCCAGTACGGGTTTAAGAAACACAAAGGCTACCCCACCAAGGAGCATATAGAAGCAGTCCGCACCTATGGTCCCTGCCCCATTCATCGGCGTAGCTTCTTAAAAAAGATTTTAGAGGTTTCGAATGAAGCAAAATAACAAGTTACTCGGCCGCTACGGAGAAATCCTTGCGGCCATTCTTTTAAAACTGAAAGGCTATCGCATCCAAGACCACAACTACCGCAACAGCTTTGGCGAGCTGGACATCGTTGCCCAAAAGGGCAGGGTGTTGGTTTTCGTAGAAGTCAAGACCCGTTCTTCCCAACGATATGGTCAAGCGGCAGAGGCCGTTGGTATACAAAAGCAAGAGCGCATCCGCCGTCTTGCCACTGCTTATTTACGGCACCACGGCAAAGACCTGTATCAGACAGAGTTGCGCTTTGACGTGATTGAAGTCTATCCCCTTTTTCATGTGCGACATATTAAGAATTGTTTTTAGGAGCGTTCATGTTTTGTGATCTTCATGCAGATACCCCTACTCGCCTGTTTACAAAAGCGGAAAATATCGGTGTCTCTTTGGAGGCCATCCGCTCTTTAAAAGAACCCTTCTTACAAATCTTTGCCATCTGGCAGGATCCCAAGCATCCTGACCGCTCCGATGCGGTCCTGGATGCTTTTTTGTCCTGCTTGTCCGATTTTTGCTTGGTGACCGATGTCTTGCCTACTTCCAATTCCCCCTACGCCATGCTTGCCATTGAAGGGGGCGACATGCTCCGAAAAGACCTTTCCCGACTGGACTTTTACTTTCAAAAAGGGGTACGTTTTTTGACCCTCGTCTGGAATGGAGAAAACGACCTAGGTGGCGGACACGATACGACACTGGGGCTCACCGCTTTTGGGAAAGCAGTCCTTAATCGGATGCAGGAATTGGGCATGGTTGCCGACCTGTCCCATGCCAATGAAAAGACCTTCTTTTCCGTAGCAGAACAAGGAGGTCGGCTGTTTTGCTCCCACAGTAACGCACGCGCAATCTGCAACCACACACGCAACCTGACCGACGAACAAATCCGAGCCGTCATCCAATCGGACGGAATCATTGGGCTAAATTTATACCCGCCCTTTGTGAACGGAAAAACAGACGGAACATTGTGGGACCTGCTTCCCCATATTGAGCATATTTGCAGTTTAGGAGGTGCAAAAAATTTAGCAATCGGGTCTGACTTGGATGGCATTGACCTCTTTTTAAAGGGCGGAAGCAACAGCAGTTTTTTCTTGGAGCTACGCGAAATTCTTGAAAAAAGCGGATTTTCGTCCCAGACGGTCAGGGATATTCTGGGTGAAAACTTTTTGAATAAATTTTGCAATTTTTAGTTTTTCTTCTTGCATTTTCGGGAAAATATGATACAATAATGGGAGTATATAAATGGAGGATTCCAACATGAGTAATTATCTGGCAAAAAAGGCAAGTTCTATCAGTGCCTCCCCTACGTTAGAAATTGATGCAAAGTTCAAGGGAATGAAGGCTGCTGGAATCGATGTTATCGGTTTCGGTGCAGGGGAACCTGACTTCGAAACCCCTGACTATATCAAAGAAGCCGCTATCCGTGCCATTCAGGATGGTGTCACTCGTTATACTCCTGCTTCGGGTACGATGGAATTAAAGCAGGCAATTTGTGCCAAGCTAAAGCGTGACTCAGGCTTGGAGTATGAACCTGCCGATATCGTCATCAGCAATGGTGCAAAGCACTCTCTTTTAAATGCGTTTATGGCAATCTGCGACCCTGGTGATGAGGTCATCGTCCCCATTCCTTTCTGGATCAGCTACCCCGAAATGATTAAGCTGGCAGACGGCGTACCTGTTTTCTTAAAGACCAAGGAAGCCAACGGATTCCAGTTCACCATTGAAGATTTAAAGGCAGTCTGCACCGAAAAGACCCGTGCCATCGTTTTAAACACCCCCTCCAACCCCACGGGCATGATCTACAGCCGTGAGCTTTTGGAGTAGGTGGCAGCATTTGCTATTGAACGGGACATTTATATTATTTCCGACGAGATTTACGAAAAGTTGATTTATGACGGAAAGAGTCATTTCAGCATTGCGTCCATCAGTGAAGAGGTCAAAAAACACACCATTTTGATTAACGGTGTTTCCAAGGCTTATGCCATGACCGGTTGGCGTATCGGTTACACCGCTTCTGAGCGGTCGGTTGCCAAGACTATGGGTAACATCCAGAGCCATGCTACCTCTAACCCAAATTCCATTGCACAAGCTGCAACGGTTGCCGCATTGAACGGACCTCAGGCAGAGGTAGAAGAGATGCGCCGTGCGTTCGAGCGTCGCCGTAATTATATGGTAGAACGGATTCAGAACATGGAGCTGGTCAGTTGTCTCCGCCCCGGTGGTGCTTTTTATGTCATGATGAACATCAAGGCAATTTTAGGCAAACACTATAAGGGTGTTGAGATTACCGATGCAGACGTGTTCTGCAGTCTGTTATTAGACAACGCCAAGGTTGCTTTGGTTCCCGGCACCGGATTCGGTGCACCCAAGTTCGTGCGCTGGTCCTATGCCAACTCCATTGAGAACATCAAAAAAGGTTTGGACCGTTTAGAAGCATTCTTAGCAGAAATTGAGGAGTAAGATATGAACATCGGATTTATCGGTGCAGGAAACATGGCAACTGCCATGATCAACGGCCTTAAAAACACCGACCACACCTTAATGGCTTATGACATCAACGAAGGGGCTCTTGCCAAAGTTGCCGAGCTTGGCGTCAGAACCTTTACCGATATGCTGGATATGGCTGTTCGGTGCAATGTGGTTGTTCTTGCCATCAAGCCGAACATTTATGAATCGGTTTTAACCCAGTTAAAAGGTAAAGCCAATCCCTTGTATATCTCCATTGCCGCAGGTATCACCACCTCTTATGTCCGCTCGATTTTAGGCAACGATGCCCGTGTGGTTCGGGTCATGCCCAACACCCCTGCAATGGTGGGTGCAGGAATGACCGCCATCGCCAAGACCGAGCAGAATACGGAAGAAGAATTAAAGATTGCAGAAACCATCTTCGGTCAATTAGGACGCACCGAGCAGTTGCCCGAGTCCTTGATGGAAGCGGTCATCTCTTTAACCGGCAGCTCCCCTGCTTATGTGTTTATGATGATTGAGGCGATGGCAGATGCGGCTGTCCGTTCCGGAATTCCGCGGTCTCTTTCCTATTCCTTAGCCGCACAGGCAGTTTACGGTTCGGCAAAGATGGTGTTAGAAAGTAGCGAACATCCTGCCGCTTTAAAAGATGCCGTCTGTTCCCCCGGTGGTACTACCATCGAGGCGGTTCGGGTTTTAGAAGAGAAAGGGTTCCGTGCCGCATTACAAGACGCCATGTCTGCTTGCGACAAGCGCGCATACGAGCTGAAAAAATAAAGACCGCTGTTGCGGTCTTTTTTCTTTGCCTTTTTCATATAGTAAACCATGAAAACCTTTCTATCTTCTTTATTGCAAGCACTGCTTCAAAAGCATCCTGTCCTGACCCCTTTTGTGCTGGCTTTTTTCTTGCTTGGCGTGGGCATCGGCTCACTGAGCGCAAGGAGTCTGGACAGTTCCCTTTTGGGACAAGCCCAAGACCTGTTTCATCAACCCAACAGCAATGTCCTTTTCCAAAGCCTGTTACACACCGCGCTCCCCTTATTATTGCTTTTCTTTTTTGCATGGTCGGCAATTGGAACACCTTTTGGTCTGACAATCATTCTGTTTCGTGGCTTTTCGGTGGGGTTTTTAATCTGCTTTGCGGTGCGTCAATGGCAAACACAGGGGATTTTGTTTGCGCTTTCTGTTCTCTTTCCGCGGATGCTTGTGGAAGCTCCTGCCCTGCTTTTGTTTTGTATCTTTTCCTGTGGCATCTCCAACGGACTTTTCGGAGCTGTACTGCAACGCAACGGACAAAGCATAAGACCCCTGCCCTATTTGCTGCTTTTTCTTGCTTTATTATTGGTAGAGACCCTATCAGGCTGTGGGTTTGAATACTTACAGCAGTTCTTTTTCAACCAGGTATTGGGATAAAAAAAGACCGCAAAAGCGGTCTTTTATTTTGCTACTGAAAGGATAAACTCGGCAATTTCTTTTGCAGCGTCTGTGTTGCGGAACGCTTTTTGGTTTTCCTTGATTGCTGCCAGCTTTTCACCGTTGTTCGCCAGTAACTCACGAACGGTATTGCCAATCAAGGGCAGGCGATCGGCAAAGCGTGCCAAACCGTGGGACTCAAAGTAGGCTGGATTCCCTGCTTCCTGACCGGGCAATGCATCGGTAATGATGACAGGCAGGCAGCAGTTCACCGCTTCCATAATGGTGTTGGGGCTTCCACGCATAAACGCCAAGTCGGATGCAAGCATCTGCTCTTCGATGGTGCGTGTAAAACCAAACACCTCCAAACGGTCACCGTAACGGGGTTTTTCTTTATGCAACAAGCGGCGCAAAATCCGCTCATTCCGACCTGCTACAACCTTGACGCGACAGTTGAAGTTATTCAGCAACATACGGGTTAAAAGAATCAGATTACCCGACCCTTCGCCACCGCTCATGACCAGGAAGGTCGGAATGTGAGAAGCCTTATACTGCTGGCTTCCTGCTACGGGAGCGCCTGCCGTGAAGCGTTCACGAACGGGGAAGGAAAACCGTTTGATTTTCTCTTGGGGTACGCCACAACCGCGGGCAAAATCCTCCGCCTCGTCGGTGTAGCACAAGTTATAATCGGCACGGGCATCGGGCCAGAGCCCAGAGATAGAAACCAAGTCCGCAAAAATCGAGATAAAGGGAATATCTACTTTCTTGCGTTTTAAGATACGAACCACCGAGCCAACGAACATGGGATGCACCGAAACAATGATATCGGGCTTTTCCCGTTCAATAACTGCCATCAGTTTGTGGCTCATAATCGGCGCCATGGTGCGGTTAATGCTATTGGGGGAGGTCTGTACCATTTCCCATATCACCCGCCACGCTTCTTTGGAAGTGCGTGTCACTGGCCCGTACGCTTTGCTAATTTTAACACCGGGGCGACCCAACAGGTCGAATCCTTCCAAGACCGAAACGGTAGCGCCCAGTTTGGAAAACTGCTCACACAAAGCTTCGGTAATGCTTTGATGGCCATTTCCTGTATAGGCAGAACTAATTAAGAGAATATGCTTTTTCATGCCTTTTCCTCACGCTTGGGATGAAGCAACCGTTCACGGACATCCCACAACTTTTGCGAAAAATCCACATAATAGGTATGAGGATTTTCGAAACGCTTAACTTCGTCCCACAAGGTGTCTACCTGTTCAGCACAATAGGCTTTAATTTCGTGGAGGTTGGGGCTTTCGTAGACGCACTCACCCTTGACGAAAACAGGCTTTAAGAGTTCAACTGCCACAAAATCGGTAATGGTTTTGCGTTTCCATACATATTCGGGCGAGAACAGCTCGTAAGGCTGATTCTCGTCAATCACTTCGTCTTCCAATACCAAGAGGTCAGCAATGGCTTTCTTGGTGTCTTTTTCAAAGAAGCGAATGACTCGTTTACTACACGGAACCGTTACTTTTTCGGGGTTTTCACTGATTTTGATTTTGGGGATTTCTTTGCCCTGTTCGTCCTCGACTGCGACCAGCTTATAGACACCGCCAAACACAGGCTCGGAAGATGAGGTAATCAGACGCTCGCCAACGCCAAAGGAAGAAATAGGGGCACCTTGGGACCACATATCCTCGATAATATACTCATCCAAGGAATTGGATGCCACAATGCCACAGTCCGGGAAGCCTGCATCGTCCAGCATCTTACGCATTTTCTTGGACAAGTAAGCGATGTCACCACTGTCGATGCGGACTCCCTTGGGGCGGAAGCCCTTGGGAACCAGTTCTTCGTTAAAGACACGGATAGCGTTGGGGATGCCACTTTTTAAAACATTGTAGGTATCCACCAGCAGGGTACAATCGGACGGATAGGTCTGGGCGTAGGCGCGAAAAGCGTCCAGCTCGGTATCAAACATCTGTACCCAGCTATGGGCCATGGTGCCCAATGCAGGGATGCCGAAAAGTTTTTGGGAGATGGTGCAGGCAGTGCCTGCGCATCCGCCGATGTATGCCGCGCGAGAGCCCATTAACGAACCCGAGTAGCCTTGGGCACGACGGCCGCCAAATTCCATAACAGGTCTGCCCTTTGCCGCACGGACAATGCGATTGGATTTGGTGGCAATCAGGCTCTGGTGGTTGATGGTCAGCAAGATGACAGTTTCGACCAGTTGTGCCTGAATGACAGGGCCCTTGACCTTTAAAATCGGTTCGCGGGGGAAAATGGGCGTACCTTCGGGGATTGCCCACACATCGCAAACGAACTTAAAGTCGCGTAAGTAGTCTAAAAAGGCTTTGGAAAACAGTTTCTTTTCTTCTAAGACAGCAATGTCCGAGTCGGAAAAGTGCAGGTTTTTGAGGTAGTCAATGACCTGCTCTAATCCTGCGGCAATGGCAAAGCCTCCCCCGTCGGGAACATTGCGGAAAAACATATCAAAGCAGTCAATGCGGTCACCCAAGCCATGTTCTAAATAGCCGTTTGCCATGGTAAACTCATAAAAGTCTACCAGCATCGCCAAGTTTTCTTCTTGAGATAAAAACATATTGGTCGTCCCTTCCTTAAGAGTAACCTTATTATACCAATCTTCCGCCAAAAAGTCAACGGCAACAAAAAAAGCACCCTTGCGGGTGCTTTTAAAGTCAGTTTGCTTCG
Organism: Clostridia bacterium; assembly: GCA_017620795.1. Lineage (GTDB taxonomy): Bacteria > Bacillota > Clostridia > RGIG8785 > RGIG8785 > RGIG8785. The sequence continues at coordinate 442 of JAGAUM010000252.1, read as the reverse complement.
TTCTGTTCCAGAACATCGCGACGGGACAGGTTGATTCTGCCCTGCTTGTCGATTTCGGTAACCTTGACCACAATCTGGTCGCCGACTTGGACAACGTCTTCAACCTTCTCGACACGTTTCTTGTCCAGCTTGGAGATGTGAACCAGGCCTTCCTTACCGGGGAGGATTTCAACGAATGCGCCAAAGTTCATCAGACGGGTAACCTTACCGGTGTAAATCTCGCCCGGTTCGGGTACCTTGACGATGGCTTCAATCATCTTCATAGCAGCGTCGCCAGATGCCTGGTCAACAGCAGCGATAAAGATGGTGCCGTCATCTTCGATGTCAATCTTTGCGCCGGTGTCAGCAACAATCTTCTGAATTACCTTACCGCCAGAACCGATAACGTCACGGATCTTGTCGGGGTCAATCTTCATGGTTGCAATCTTGGGTGCGTAGGGCG
>JAGAUM010000251.1 GCA_017620795.1 Clostridia bacterium | reverse complement strand
ATGATATCGGTATCCATGCGGTCACCGACCATGACTGCTTCTGCCGAGTGGCAGTGGAGCAGCTTTAGACCGGTGCGCATCATCAGTGGATTGGGCTTGCCGCAGAAATATGCTTTCGTACCCGTTGCAATCTCAATGGGGGCAACCAAAGCACCGCAAGCGGGCGCAATGCCATTTTCTACAGGCCCCGATACATCGGAGTTGGCGCCGATCAGTCTGGCACCGCCTAAAACCAAATTGGTGGCTTTGGTCAGGGTGTCTAACGAGTAGGTTTTGCCCTCGCCGACAACAACATAGTCAGGATTGACATCGTTCATAGTGATGCCTGCATCATAAAGAGCATTAAATAATCCTGCCTCACCAATCGCATAGACAGAGCAACCGGGGGACTGTTCTTTTAAGAACGCTGCTGTTGCCAATGCGCTGGTGTAGAAGTGGTCTTCGCTGATATCCAACCCCATGCGCGAGAGTTTATTTTGTAGTTCGCGGGGAGTGGAACCGCTGTTGTTGGTCAAAAACAAATACTCTTTGTTTTCGTCGTGGAGCCACTGGATAAACTCGGGAACCCCGGGCAGAATCTTATTCCCGTGGTAGATAACGCCGTCCATATCGCAGATGAACCCTTTTTTATCGTTAAAATTCAATTGTTTCATGGAATCACCTCTCTGTTTATTATACCATTTTACGGCAGATTGTCAACAAAAAAGGACCGAAAGATCGGTCCTTTTACTTATAATGTTTTTGCCAATTTAACCGCCGCTTCTGCCAGAATCTGACCTGCACCGGGTACTACGCGGCAGGAAGTGTATTTGCCTTCATAGCAATTGTCACTTTCCATCAGTTCGGGAATCGGAAGGTATCCGCCACAGCCGGGCTGCGAAAGCTCGGAAATAAAGTTCCGCTTGCCGGGAGAGTTTTCCTTGATGTAAAAGGCGTACTGATTGAACAATTCCCCGGGGACACCATAGAAATAGCAATCGCCAAAGCGGAAGGCTTGAACGGAAGTGATGACCACCGGCTCTTTTTCAACCGCTTCTTTGCCATAGAGCGCTAACAGGTTTCTGGCATAGTTGCGAATCATAACCGGATCGTCGGGAACGGCGATATTGCACTCGTCGCTTTCAGGTTCGGGAATGGTGCGAAGCTTTTCTTCCGCATCGTCCAACATTGCCTGAGGAACCTTTCTGCGTTCCAGTTCTACCTTTTCATAGCCAAAGGCAAGGTCGGTCTCGGTAAGCGGGGTGGAGTCGGCAATAACACGCTTGACCTCATCTGCCAGCACATGACCGAGTTCTTTATAACGGACTTTGTAGTCTACTTCGCTTTGGGTATCCAAATGGTTGATGTTTCCGCAAGCACCCTGCAGATAAACAGAGACGAAATTCATTCCGTATTCCTTCTTCAAATCGGTGGAGAGAATGGAGGGGAAGTCGCTGCTTCCTTCGGTGCCACCAACACAGTCACAATGACAAGCATAGTTGGTCAATGCGCCCAAAGGATTACCATCCATATCTTCGAAATAAAGAACATTGACTGAGGGGTCGATTTCACCGATCGGATGGTCGATGTTGGGGTCAAAGGGAAAGGGGTTGGTAAAGTAGCTTCCGTCCTTCATCAAGAAGTTACGGATAAAGATGTACTTTTCCTGCTTTCCAAGACCGTAACGGCAGGTGGCTTCCTGTAACCGCTGTAATGCAAGAACAACAGTGTCGGCACACAATTTTGCGCGGTATTCGCAATCGGCGTGTTCTTCTTCAAGAACAATACGATTGTGTGTACGAAGCAAAGCGCCGGTATGGGAATGGGTACAGTTTAAGAGAATATTCTTACGGGTTAAACCGGTAAAGTGTTCAATGCGCTCATAAATCAGTTCCATCATATCGTCGGTCATGCTGCAAGTATCGACAGAAAGGATGGCAAACTGTTCGCCCTCATTTTCGATGGCAACTGCCTTGGCAAATAACTTCTCCTTGACTCCCGACATGGGGCGACGGTGAAAATAACCGGTCAGACAGGTGCCCAAAGGATTGGTGATCTCTGTTTCATAAAATCCGACTTTCATGTTGCTCTCTCCTTATTTACTTAATTCCTTACTCAATGCAATGGCTTCGTCTGCCATGCGTTTTCCTTCTTGGGGGGCGAGGGTGCAGCAGACGAACTTGCCTTCATAGCAGTTGTCGCTACCCATCAGTTCAGGCACGGGGATATAGTCGTGATATCCCGGACAAGCCAGCTCGGAGATAAACACCTTATCAGACGGTGCATACTCTTTGATATGTAACCCGTATTGAGAGAATACTTCACCGGGCAGACCGTAGAAATAGCAGTCACCAAAGCGAATGACCTGAACTTCGGTCTCCACAAAGTCAGGATTCTCTACATCCTCATAGCGTTCTAAGAGCATCTTTGCATAATGCAGAACAATCTGTGGATCATCAGGCTGGTTGATGTTATTAAAGCGGGTGCGGTCTTCCACGATGGTTTCAATACTGTGATGGGCATCTTCAATCAAGCCGTCAGGCAAGGTTCGGCGCTTTAAGGATAAGGGCTTGATTTCTGCCTTAATCGGGAACGCAGTAAAGGGCTTGGCGGTCTTGATAACGGCTTCTACGTCGGCAGCCAACCGCTTGCCCATATACCAATAATAAGTGGAGTAGTCCACATCTTCAAAAGGCGTCAGATGATTGATGTTTCCTGCACACCCCTGCATAAAGACGGAAACGAACTCTTCTCCGTACAGTTTCTTTAACTCTTTTGCCATAATGGCGGGGAAGTCACCGCTGTATTTGTTACCGCCGACACAGTCGCAGTGGCAGGCGAAGTTTACGATAGCACCCAAAGGCTGTTGCTTGAAATCCTCAAAAACCAGAACTGACACCTGGGGATCCAGCTTGCCAAAGACCTCGTCGATGTTGGGGTCAAACAACAGAGGATTGGTGAAATAGTCTCCGTCCTTCATCTTGAAGTTACGGACAAAAGCGACCTCATGCTCGTCCTTTACGCCGTAGCGGCAGGTGCAGTCGGTCAATCTCTTAAAGGCAAGAATCAACGCATCGGCCACAATTTTAATCATATAATCATAGTCGCCTTGGCAGGGATTGATTTCGTCCGAGCGTCCCAGAGGAACCGCGGTATGGGAGTGGGTGGCGGCAATCATCAGATGGGTTTTTGGCAGCTCGATAAACTCAGCAACACGCTCCCGAACCTTTTCAAATAAGTAGTCGGTATGATTGCAGGAGTCCATAATAATGATGCCAAACCGCTCGTCCTTGTTTTCAATGGCAACCGCCTTGACATACAGGCGCTCTTTTACATCGGAGCCTAAACGGATATGGAAATACCCGGGGATAT
>JAGAUM010000250.1 GCA_017620795.1 Clostridia bacterium | reverse complement strand
AATCATCCGCATTGGTGCTGTGCGTCTGGACACCTTTGAGACCTTTTCCTGTTCCGTCATTCCCCAATACTACCGAAAAATCCATTCCGGTGTAGCCAAGCTCACCGGCTTGCATCAGGCAGACTTAAAAGACGGTCTGCCTTTTGCCGAAGCTTTTGCCCGCTTTTCCGAGTGGTGCGGAACGGATTTTTCCTTCCTTACTTGGGGCGCAGACGATATCTTTATGCTTTATGATAACCTGAAAGTCTACGGTTTAGACCCTGCCTGGATTCCCGTTTCTTATAATATCCAGACTTTGTTTGACCGTCAGATTACCAAAGAAAACCGCATCTACACCTTAAGTGCCTCTTTGGAAAAGGTGGGGGAAGCACCCATCCAAGCCCATGACGCACTGAATGATGCGGTCGGCACCGCCCTTTTATGCAAGCATCTGGACTTAAAAGAGGGATTAAAGGACTATCCGCCCATCCGTCGCAAAATCAAGAAACCCAAAAAAGAGGACACCAGTCTGGTGTCCGAAGTCTTGGAAAAACTCTACCGTACCCCTTCTGCACTCTTGCATGATGAGGCGGTTTCCACCTTCCTTTGTCCCACCTGCGGACAAGCCTATCACTGCAAAAAATGGATTCCCAACGGCAAAGACCGCTACTTATCTTCAGGCGCCTGTGCCTGTGGCAAGGAATACTCTCTGCGCCTACGCATCCGCAGAAACATGGAAGGCGCTTTGTTTGCCGCCCGTCGGGTCTATGCCATGACCCCCGACCAGAAACGAGCCCATCGCACCCGACAAAAACGGCGCTACCAAAAAAGAAAAACAACCCGACAGGGGTGATTATATGGCAAAACGAGCTAACCAGAAAATCAAAATTCTCTACCTCATGAAAATCCTTTATGAGCGTACCGACGACGTGCACGGCATGACCCTGCACGAGCTTTCGGACGCCCTTTTGGAATACGGGGTAGAGGCGGAACGCAAAACCTTGTACGATGATTTGGAGGTCTTGCGTTTATTCGGCATGGATATCGAAGCCCGAAAGGACAAATCAGTTCGTTATCATGTGGTCAGCCGTGACTTTGAATTGCCCGAGTTGAAGCTGTTGGTGGATGCAGTCCAGTCCTCCAAGTTCATTACCCATAAAAAGAGTAACGAGCTGATTCGAAAGATTGAAGCCTTCACCAGCCGTTATGAAGCCCAAAAACTCCAGCGTCAGGTCCATGTTGCCAACCGCATCAAGACCATGAACGAGAGTATCTATTACACCGTGGACACCGTCCATGAAGCCATCAGCAAGAACGTCCGCATCCGCTTTTCTTATTTTGAGTGGAACACCAAAAAGGAAAAAGTTTTACGCCACGACGGCAAACGCTATGAAGTCAGCCCCTGGGCACTGACCTGGGACGATGAGAACTATTACTTAATCGCCTATGACTCGGAGGCAGGTATCATCAAGCACTACCGCGTGGATAAGATGTTAAGCCTTTCTTTGTCCGAGCTTCCCCGTGACGGTGCCGCACTGTTTGCCGACTTTGACATGGCGCAATACTCCAAAAAGACCTTCGGTATGTTCGGCGGAACCGAAGAGCAGGTGACCCTGCGCGTTCATAACCGTCTGGCAGGGGTTGTTATTGACCGCTTCGGTCAGGATTTGGTTCTCTTAAAAGAGGATGAGGACCACTTCCGCATCACCGTTAAAGTGGCGGTCAGCCCCACCTTCTTGTCCTGGCTTCTAAACTTTGGGGATCAGGTTAGGATTTTAGCGCCCACCTCGGTGCAGACCGCTTATAAAGACCTGCTAAAAGCCACCCTCGCCCAATACGAGTAAAAAAGCCTGTCCGTTTGGACAGGCTTTTTTTAGATGCAATACCCGTGGTGGAGCGGACCTGAGCCTTTGCCCAGATTAAACATCGTCGCCAACGCTCCTGAAATATACGATTTCGCAAGGGCGATGGCATTTTCCAAAGAATGTCCCTTCGCCAAATTGGCGGCAATGGCGGAGGAGAGGGTGCAACCGGTTCCGTGGGTGTTGGGATTGTCAATCCGTTGCCCGCAAAACCAGCGGGATGTACCATTGGCATAAAGTAGGTCATTGGCATCGCTGACGTTATGACCGCCTTTTAAAAGGACGGCGCAGCCGTAAGCATCTCCTATCCTTTTTGCGGCAGAAAGCATTGTTGTTTCATCGGTGATACGCTGTTCGGCAAGCACTTCCGCTTCTGGAATATTCGGCGTGACCAAAAGAACAAGAGAGAGGAGTTCTTCGACCAACGTGGATATTGCTTCCGATTTTAATAAGGCTGATCCACTGGTAGCAACCATGACAGGGTCTAAAACAATGTTTTTAGCATTGTAATGCCGAAGTCGTTCTCCAATGACGGCAATCAGCTCCGCAGAGGAGACCATTCCGATTTTCACTGCATCGGGGAAAATATCGGTAAAGACGGCATCTAATTGCTGCTGCAAAAATAGTGGCGTCACTTCTGAAATAGCTGAAACACCCATGGTGTTTTGTGCGGTCAATGCAGTAATGACGCTCATGGCATAAACACCGTTAATAGTCATTGTTTTGAGGTCTGCTTGAATACCTGCACCGCCGCTGCAGTCTGAGCCAGCGATAGATAGTGCGGTCTTTATCATATGTTACTCCTTAACTCTTTGGAAAGTTGATATAAAATCTCAGCTTCCAGTTGGGGATTGTTTGCCTTCATGATGGCGGATACTACGCAGATTCCGGCAATGCCGATTCCCTCCAAGACCTGTAAATTGGTCTTGTTCAGACCACCGATGGCATTGACGGGGATGGGAACGGCTCGGCAAATTTCATCCAATGTTTGGGTAGAGGTCAGTATCGTCTTTACCTTTGTGGTAGTGGGGTAAATGGCTCCTACTCCTAAATAGTCTGCACCTTGCTCATACGCTTCGAGGGCTTGGGGCACTGTCTTTGCGGTAGCGCCGATGATCATTTTGTCCCCTAAAATCCGTCGTGCCATTCCGATGGGCAAATCACTTTGTCCGAGATGCACCCCTTCTGCACCGATTGCCAACGCCACATCAATGCGGTCATCAATCAATAGCGGTATTTGGTATTTGAGGGTCAGTTGATGCACCTTTTCGGCAAGGGCGATATACTCCCTTGTAGTTTTGTCCTTTTCCCGTAGCTGGAGCAGGGTTACTCCTCCCTTTAAAGCCTCCTCAACACAACGAAAAAACGCTTCTTCGGAAAGACCAGTGCTATCGGTGATAAAATAAAGTGTCATGTCTAAGTTCTTCATATCGTTCTCCTACAGATACAGATAGTCGTTTAACACGGGTTGCAAGCCTTCGTCAGCAATATCCCGATACATTTTGTCCAAACTGCGATTGTCATCGATTTCAAATTGCTCGTCTCCATGAGTGTCCGAGGAGGTAGTGCCGCTATACTTTTTTTCGTGGTCGCCGATTCCTGTAGACACCCCTGCAGATACTTTTGTTGCGGCAATCTTAACAATGCCGTTGCGGAAATCGGCACTTTCTCGTGAGGAGACAGTGATGCCCACATAGGGCAGAAAAATGCGGTAGGCACAGAGCACCTGACAAAGCTGTTTTTCTCCCACATCTAAAGAACGGATGCTCTCATTATTCACGATAGGCCGCAACCGTGGACAGGAGAGGGATAGCTCGGCTTGGGGATACTTCCGTTGCAAATAATATACATGCAGAGCACTGGCGAGGGCGTCCTTTCGAAAATCCGATAGTCCTAACAAGGCGGAGCACGCCACGCCACGCATACCGCCACGAAGTGCCCGCTCCTGTGCGTCAAACCGATAGGGCCAAACTCGCTTGTGTCCTAATAGATGGAGTTCCTCATATCGCTTGTGGTCGTAAGTTTCCTGAAAAACGGTGACATAATCTGCGCCGCATTCGTGTAGATACCGATATTCGTCGGTGTTGACAGGGTAGATTTCCAGTCCCACCATGCGAAAATACTTTCGCGCCAGCTTACAAGCTTCGCCGATATAGGAAACATCACTTTGGGAGCGACTTTCTCCCGTCAAAATCAAAATCTCTTCCATGCCGCTTTCGGCAATGACCTGCATTTCATGTTCGATTTGTTCTATGCTTAGCTTCATTCGCTGAATATGGTTATAGCAGTTAAATCCGCAGTACACGCAGTAGTTTTCACAATAGTTGGCGATATAGAGTGGAGTAAACAGGTACACAGTGTTGCCGAAGTGCTTGCTTGTTTCCTGTTGTGCTCTTTGGGCCATTT
>JAGAUM010000249.1 GCA_017620795.1 Clostridia bacterium | reverse complement strand
TCGTTCATGCTCATCGCCAGCTGCCAGCAGCCGTAGCCACCCATACTGGAACCCATTAAGTAGATGCGTTCTGCATCGGCATAGTCGGATGCGGCAATGTGGCGGACCAGACCTTTTAAGGTCTCCATTACATCGTACCAGCTCCGCTCGTGGCATAGAGGAGCAATGCAAATAAAGGGAAAATCGGCATGGCGGACCGTTTCGGCAAAGAAACGGTTGCCCTGCAACTCGGGAATGGTGTCCGTTCTACCACCTGCGCCGTGGAGGTAGATGAGAATCGGGCGCTTTTCCCCATCCTGATAATCTTTCGGGTAACGGACTACGTAGTCCATGGTTTTAAATTTCAGAATATCCCAACGGAATTCTGCCATAAAAATCACCTCCATTAAACCTTACCACAGACCATTTTTCCTGTCAACCTAATAAGGATAAAAAACAGTTGAAAATCTGTCGAAAACTGGTATAATAGAGCAGGTGAGGTGTTTTTTATGTACAAGCAAAAACTCAAAGGGAATCTGATGCTTTTATTGGCGGCGCTGGTCTGGGGCATGTCCTTTATTACCCAAAGCAAAGGGGTGGAAGTGGTTCCGCCCATCGCCTTTAACGGAATTCGGTGTATCTTGGGCGGATTGGTGCTTTTGCCCTTGTGCTTCTTTTTAGACAAGAAGAAAGGGGAGCAGGCACAACGCTTTTTCGCCCCCGATTTGTTAAAAGGCGGAATCATTTGCGGACTCTTTTTATGTCTTGCTACCACTTTGCAGACGGTGGGCATGGGCTTTGGCACCAGCCCCGGAAAAGCAGGGTTTATCACTGCCCTGTATATGGTTTTAATCCCCGTTATCGGCTTGTTTACAGGCAAGAAGCCCAGACCGATTATTTTCCTTTCGGTGCTGGTTGCTGTGGGGGGATTATACCTCATGTGCTTAAAACCCGGGGAGCTTACCTTGCAGTTGGGGGATTTGTTCGTGTTGGGTTGTGCCTTTGCCTTTTCGGGACATATTTTGGCCATTGACTATTACTCCCCTAAAGTAGACGGAGTGAAGCTTTCCTGTCTGCAGTTTCTTGTGGCAGGGGTCATTACCCTTTTGATGATGCTCTTTACCGAGATTCCGACCCTGTCGGCAATCGGTGAGGCGTGGGTGTCCATTGCTTATATGGGCGTCATGTCCTGTGGCGTGGCATACACCTTGCAGATTGTGGGACAGAAGTACACTGACCCTACCTCTGCTTCGATTTTGATGAGTTTGGAATCGGTCTTTGCCACCTTGTTTACCGTCCTGTTTGTTGCCTTGGGTATGAACCTGACCGGAGGCGCACTTTCTGCCCGCGAAATCGGCGGATGCGTGCTGATGTTTGTGGCGATTTTGTTGGTGCAGCTGCCCGAGAAAACAAAAGCTTGACAATACCTTGGTGTTATGTTAACATAAAATTAACATTTTGATAGAGGTGCGGACATTATCAGTACCCTGCTGTTAAAAAGGTATCTTGGGCAGGGGAAAGGAATTTTCGCCGAAGCGGATGAGCGGATACCTGAACTTGTTCGCTGGTGCACTGCAGAATATGCCTTGCACTGTCACAGATTTGTGGAGCGCTATCATCTTTTCGGAAATGAGCATTAAGGCGCAGAAGCTTTCGTTCTTTTTTTATTTTAAATTTGGAGGTTTTACAAATGAGACTCCCTGTTAAAGGAAAGGCTCCGGTCATTATCGGTCTGGTACTGTTGATGATCGTAGCATCGTTCACCGTATTGGCAACGGGCGATGAAGCACCTGTCAGCCAGTACTATGCCACCTTCTGGGCAATGGTTCCCCCGTTGGTTGCTATCGCTCTGGCGCTGATTACCAAAGAGGTGTATTCCTCCCTCTTTATCGGTATTGCACTGGGCGGTTTCCTGTCCGCAAACTGGAACCCCATTGGCGCTTTGGACAATGTCATCAACGCTGGCTTGATTGACGCTGTTTCGGGCACTGCAGGCATCTTCATCTTCCTGGTAATCTTGGGCGCAATGGTCGCTTTGATTAACAAGGCTGGTGGTTCCGCCGCTTTCGGCCGTTGGGCTGAAACCCACATCAAGAGCCGTATCGGTGCCATGTTTGCCACCTTTGTCTTGGGCATCTTGATTTTCATTGACGACTACTTCAACTGCCTGACCGTTGGTAGCGTTATGCGTCCTGTTACCGACACGCACAAGATTTCCCGTGCAAAGTTTGCATTCTTAATCGATGCAACTGCCGCACCCATCTGCATGATTGCTCCCGTTTCTTCTTGGGCGGCTGCCGTTGCAGAGTTCACCGAAGGCACCGGCTATTCGGGCATCGAGCTGTTTATCCGTGCCATTCCTTACAACTACTACTCTCTGCTGATGATCGTTTTCGTTATCGCCATCATCCTGATGCGCTTTGACTACGGTCCTATGAGAATCCATGAATTCAACGCCATGAACAAGGGCGACCTGTTTACCTCGGGTCAGGACAATGTTGAAACCGCTGAATCGGTTGAAGCCAACCCCAAGGGTCGCGTCATCGACCTGATTCTGCCCGTTATCATTCTGGTTATCACCAGCGTTGCAGGCTTGCTCTACATCGGTGGCTTCTTCGGTGTTGACCTGTGGGGCGGTACGGATAACGCAGGTAGCTTGGTTGGCTCCTTCGGTAACACCGACGCAACCGTCGGTCTGCCGTGGGGTGCTTTGATTGCTTTAATCTTCACCATCGTTTATTTGATTGCCCGTCGTGTTGTAACCTTTAAAGAAGCAATGGCATGCATCCCCAAGGGCTTTAACGCCATGGTTCCTGCCATCATGATTCTGACCTTTGCAACCGCACTGAAGAACATGACCTCGATGCTGGGCGCTGCTGAATACGTAGAGGCACTGATGGATTCTGCCGCTGCAGGCTTGGCAAACTTCCTGCCTGCCATCATCTTTATCGTGGCTTGCATCCTGGCATTCTCCACCGGTACTTCCTGGGGTACTTTCGGCATCCTGATTCCGATTGTACTGAGCATCTTCGAGCCCGCCAGCCCCCTGTTAATCGTTGGCGTTTCCGCTTGCCTGGCAGGTGCTGTCTGCGGTGACCACTGCTCGCCCATTTCGGATACCACCATCATGTCCTCGGCAGGTAGCCAGTCGAACCACGTCAACCACGTTTCGACCCAGCTGCCCTACGCCATCACGGTTGCAATTATTTCCTTTGTAACCTACTTGCTGGCAGCCTTCACCACCAACCCCTATATCCTGTTGGCGGTTGGTATTGCGCTGACCTTGGGCACGCTGTTTGTTTTAAAAGCCCTCTACGCAAAGAAAGAAGCGTAACGAAAAAGCACCCTTCGGGGTGCTTTTTTAGTGAAAAGGGAAGAGGGAATAGGTAAGAAGTAAGGAAAGGACTTGGAAATCCAAGTCCTTTTTCATTCTTCAATATATTCTACGATGTCCTCGACCTTGCAATGCAGGATGCGACAAAGGTCATTTAAGGTGACAGTGGTGATGGGCTTGTTGTGCTTCAATCGGTCTAACAAACTGCGACTGATGTTATATTGATTGACCAATTTATAGGTTGTAATCCCTTTTTCCTTAATGGTCTGATAAAAGGGCGCGTAAGAAATCATAAAATCACCTCAAAACCATGATAAAATACACTCTATATCTTGACAATTGTCGATATATCGAGTATAATTTGAAAAAACGGAGGAGGAATATACATGGGATTCTTTTCGTTAAAACAAGTTTGTTCTGTTTGTGGTTGTGAATGTGGATTAAATCGGTTTCAAATCAAAGATAAAGAGTGGTGTTGTCCTAGATGCTTTAAAGAGGCTGGTTTTAATGCGTCAACCCTTATTAGAACGATGTCTGCAGAAGATATCAGGAATGCTATTGATAGAAAGAAGATGGATGTTGAGAAGCTTTCATCGTTTATCATTACAAAAGAAGTCGGGAGCTATTTGAAGGTCGATGAGAGAAAAAAGCAATGGTATGTTCCAGACGGTTTATTTGGAAAAGCGAAAAAGCCAAGAATTTATTCTTATGACGATGTGATTGATTATGAACTACTTGAAGACGGTGGATCTATCATTAAGGGAGGATTGGGCAGAGCCGTTGTTGGAGGTGCTTTGCTGGGCGGAATAGGCGCCATTGTAGGCGGAGCTACAGGAACGAGAAAATCAAAACAAACTTGTACTTCATTGAAGGTAAAAATAACATTGAATGATATG
>JAGAUM010000248.1 GCA_017620795.1 Clostridia bacterium | reverse complement strand
CTTGGCCCGACATGGAGGAGCAGCTTCACACCTTAAATTTGCCCCTCGCTTCCATGGAGTCCAGAATTCCTGTCCGTGACTTTGATTTTGTCGGGTTTACCCTGCAATATGAAATGAGCTATTCCAACGTCATTAACATGTTGGATTTAGCAAACATTCCACTGTTGTCCGAAGAACGTAGCGAAACCGATCCCATTATTGTTGCAGGTGGTCCTTGTGCATACAATCCCGAACCATTGGCAGACTTTGTTGACGTTTTCTCCATTGGCGAAGGTGAAGAAGCTTTGGTCGAGATGATGGAGCTGTATGAAGAATACAAAAAGGCAGGAAAAAGCCGTAGCGATTTCTTACATGCCATTGCCAAAGTAAAGGGTTTTTACGTCCCTGCACTTTATGATGTTTCTTATCACGAAGATGGAACCATCGCTTCATTCACACCTCGTCTCTCCGATATCCCCGAAAAAATCGAGAAGCGGATTATGAAGGATTTAGACGCCGCTTACTTCCCCGAAAAGATGATTGTTCCGTTCATGGAAATCGTCCATGACCGTGTTACTTTAGAGTTGTTTCGCGGTTGTATCCGCGGTTGTCGATTCTGTCAGGCAGGAATGGTCTACCGACCTGTGCGCGAGCGTAGTGTTCCTAAGCTTACCGAGCTTGCAGAATGCCTGCTGAAAAACACAGGCTATCAAGAACTTTCCATGTCCTCGTTAAGCACAAGCGACTACACCGACTTGAAAGGCTTGACCGACTCCTTGATTGAAGTCACAAAAAAGACGGATACCAACTTGGCAATCCCCTCCATGCGTGTAGACTCTTTCTCTCTGGAACTGATGGAAAAGATTCAACAGCTCCGCAAGGGCAGTTTAACCTTTGCGCCCGAAGCAGGAAGTCAAAGAATGCGTAACGTCATCAATAAAAATGTAACCGAAGAGGACTTGGTTCGTTCGGTTTCCATGGCGTTTAACGGCGGATATAGCGCTGTTAAGCTTTACTTCATGATTGGCCTTCCCACTGAAAACGATGACGATATTCGTGGTATCGCTGATCTTTCCCGTCTGGTTGTACGAGAATACTTTAAGGTACCCAAAGAAAAGAGAAGCCCGGGTCTGCGTGTTACTGCCAGTGCCTCCGCTTTTGTTCCGAAGCCCTTTACCCCCTTCCAATGGCAACCCCAAGATTCGGTCGAAGAATTCCGCAGAAAGCAAGCTTTGCTTCGTTCCTCGTTAACCGACCGACAGGTCACTTTAAACTGGCATGATGCAGAGGTCAGTTCCTTAGAAGGCGTCTTTGCGCGAGGCGACCGCAAGCTGGGCAAGGTTCTTCTTGCCGCCCATAAATTGGGATGCAAGTTCGACGCTTGGGCTGAATTCTTCAACTACGATACCTGGATGCAGGCCTTTAAAGATGCCGGCGTTGACCCTTACTTCTACAATCAGCGCGAACGCTCCTATGATGAGATTCTTCCCTGGGACATGCTGGATATTGGCGTTACCAAGGCCTTCTTGCGCAACGAAAACGAGCGTGCAAAGGCTGGCGTTACCACCAAAAACTGTCGCGAGCAATGCGCAGGCTGCGGCATGAATAAATTTTCGGGAGGATTGTGTCATGATTAAACTGCGTTTGGCGCTTTCCAAAACCGAGGAAGCGCGATACACTTCTCACCTTGATACCATGCGTATGATGATCCGAAGTATCCGCCGTTGCGGACTTCCCATTGCCTATACCAATGGTTTTAACAAGCACCCCATCCTCTCCTTTTTATTGCCCCTGTCTATGGGCATTACCAGTGATTATGAGCCTGTGGATCTGGCATTTGAGGATGGCACAACCACATCTGAGGTGAAAGAGGCGTTAGGTAATGTTTTGCCCCGTGGGTTTAGCATTGTAGACATTGGCGAACTGGGGTGCACCGTAAACGAAGTTTATGCTGCCGAATATCGTCTGAAACTATTTTTTGCTGATGGAAAAAACGGAAACATGCTACCTCAATTACTTGAATCCGATACCCCTTTGTTGGTTGAAAAGAAGTCCAAAAAAGGGATGATTAAAGTTGATATCCGACCGATGATTTATCAGGCAGACTGGTCTTCGGAGTCTAATATGCTGATTGTGACACTGGCTTGCGGAACAGAGAAGAATCTGAATCCCTCGCTATTGGTTCAGGCGTTGACCGAAGCAGATTCTGATTTCTCGCCTCTCTATTTCAAGGCACATCGGTCTAAGATCATTACACAGAAGGACGCAAAACTGATACAATAAATAAAGCGGGCAAAATCTGCCCGCTTTTGTAATTATTTCTTCTGTTTTCCGTCTCTTTGGTTGAAAGGAGTGATACAATGACTGACACAAAGATTATCGAGCTATACTGGAATAGACAGGAAAGTGCTATCACCGAAAGCAATCTCAAATATGGAACGTACTGCCATACCATTGCCTACAACATCCTTCAGCAACAGGAAGACAGTGATGAATGTGTCAGCGATACCTGGCTACGCGCCTGGAAAGAAATCCCGCCAACCAGACCCCAAAAACTAAAGTATTACTTTGCAAGAATCACGCGCAATCTCGCACTGGATTCTTATCGTGCCAAGCACGCTCAAAAAAGAGGTGGAGCCAATGCCGACCTTCCTTTTGACGAGCTATGCGATTGCGTTTCCGACGAAAAAAGCATCGACGACTCCATTACGGCGCAAGAGTTGGGACAGGCCATTAACCGATTTTTAAAAACGCTGTCCCAAAGGGAAGCTGCCCTTTTTGTCCGACGCTACTTTCATGCTGAAACGGTTTTGAGCATTGCAAAGCGCCATCACCTTTCCGAGAATAATACCGCGGTTATTTTAAGCCGTACGCGGCAAAAGTTAAGGGCATTTCTTTTAAAGGAGGGATATGAACTATGAATAAAGAATTGTTAATTTCCGCTTGCTCTTACATTGATGACCACTATTTAGAAAAGTGCGAAAAGGCTAAAAAGAAGCTAATACTCCCCTCCGTTTTAGCTTCTGCTGTTGCCGTTTTAGCGCTCTTTACAATTTTTAATAAACCCAAAACACCAAACCCGTCTTTTTCGATTTTATATCCTGCGGAGCTTTGGGAAATCACCTATAACCAGATTACTTCCACAACTGCTGACACTGCATTGAAAAACGGCCGCGAGTATTACATGCTCTATGGCGAAGCTTTGACAGAATCTTCCCTAAACCAATACGCACCGGAAATAAATCATGATGAACAGTGCAATGGCGCCGCCATCTTCGGTCCCGTTGGTCTGGAATGGATTGACCTTTCGCTGACCAAAAGCTATTTGCCTGAAATCCAGATTCGCCTGCTTCATAAAAATGTTCCGAACCGTTGCTTCACCGATGGGTTTGAACCTTCACAATTAGGCGGTGAGAATGGTGTTTCCGTTGTCGCAACAGAAGAACACTTCGGAAAGGATATCTTAAACCTTTCTTTGGATTTTTGGTTAAATGATGAAG
>JAGAUM010000247.1 GCA_017620795.1 Clostridia bacterium | reverse complement strand
GAAGTTCCTAAAATCGGGTGACAAAGTAAAGGTTTCGGTTCGGTTCCGTGGACGTGAGGTGCACCATGCTTCGATGGCAGAAGGCTTGATGGAGCGCTTTGCGGAGCATGTTTCGGAAGTCGGAACGGTTGAAAAGAAACCGAAGTTAGAGGGTCGGAACATGACCATGTTCATTGCCCCGAAAGTTAATTCGTAAGAAAAGCCAAAGGCTTTTGATAAATTTTGAGAGGAGAAGAATACGATGCCTAAAATTAAGACCAGAAGAGCTGCTGCTAAGCGCTTTAAGTTCACCAAGACGGGCAAAGTCAAAAGAGGGAGCGCATATAGAAGTCACATTCTGAACAAGAAGACGACCAAGCGGAAACGCAACCTGAGAAAGATCGGTTATGCGGATTCCACGAATGTAGCTACCATCAAAAAGATGGTTCCGTACAAATAAGTCCGTATAAAGATTAGGAGGAAAGTAAAATGGCAAGAATTAAGGGTGCATTAAACACCAGAAAAAGACATAAGAAAATTCTGAAGTTAGCAAAAGGCTATCGTGGTAGCAAGAGCAAACTGTTCAGAATTGCCAACCAGGCCGTAATGAAGAGCGGTGTATACGCTTACATTGGCAGAAAGCAGAAGAAACGCAACTTCAGACAGTTGTGGATTGCTCGTATCAACGCTGCAACCCGTGCAAATGGCATGAGCTACAGTCAGTTCATGAATGGCCTGAAAAAAGCCAATATCAACATGAACCGCAAGATGCTCTCTGAGATCGCAATCGCAGATCCCGCAGCATTTACCCAGCTGGTAGAAAAAGCAAAAGCTGCTCTGTAATAGCAAGGACTAAGGCGACAAAAGACAACACTTTTGCCGCCTTTTCGTTACTTAAGGAGGCGGCAAAACCATTGCAAAACTTGTCTCTGAACCACCAGAAAAAGCTTCGTAAGCTCATACAGAAAAAATACCGGGAGGAATCTCGGCTATTTGTCGTGGAAGGGATGCGCGCCGTTACAGACGCCATGCAATCTAACGCTTTAAACGAGGTTCTGGTAACCGAGAAGTATCTGTCTTTGCATTCTTTTCCCCAGACGGATATCCCCGTGTATCTGGTTGAGGACAAGCTTCTTTGCGACCTTTGCGATACCCGTACTCCGCAGGGGATTGCAGGGATTGCTTCTTTTGTTCATCATGAAAACTACCCGGAAAAAGCAGGGTTTTACCTGTTTTTAGACGACCTTTCCGACCCAGGAAATCTGGGTACCATTCTGCGCACTGCTGATGCTGTGGCATGCGATGGAGTTATTTTGACTGCTGATACAGTAGAGCTTTATAACCCTAAAGTCGTACGCGCCACCATGGGCTCGCTCTTTCACCTGCCGATTTATTGCGTTTCTGATAAAAAAGAAGCGCTTTTAAACTTAAAGAAAATCGGCTGCCCCGTAATTGCCAGCGCTTTAGATGGCGCTGTAGACTTTAAGGAAGCGAACATAGACGGCAATTGCATAGTGGTTGTAGGGAATGAGGCTCACGGTGTATCCGATACGGTTTTGGCTCTTGCTGATAAAAGGGTTAAAATCCCTATGCCCGGCAATGCCGAATCCCTCAATGCTGGGGTAGCAGCAGCGGTGTTGCTTTACGAACATTTACGATAGGATTGGTTTTATGCCCGAACGCGAATACTGGCTTTGGCTTGCTGAAGCCTTACATTATAATCCCAAACAGATTGCGGCAGTATGCCGCCAAATCCCGTCTGTAGAAAAGCTTTATGACTTGAACGAAACGGAAATTAGTGCACTACGCTTTCTTTCCAAAGCTGAGCAAGAGGCTTTGGCGGACAAAGACCTTACGCATCTTGAGGGAAAGAAAAAGGCTTGGGCGCAGTCCCAATGCTGGTTTTTGACTCCTGCTGACGAAGATTATCCCAAAGCGTTGCTGGACTTGCCCGACCGCCCTGCAGTATTGTTTGGTCGTGGCAAACTTCCTGATTTTAAAGAGTTTCCTTTGACGCTGACCATTACAGGCACCCGTCGTTGTTCCCGTTACGGAGAACGGCTGACGCCTCTTCTTACAAGGGAGCTGGCAGAAGCAGGAACGCTGATTGTCAGCGGACTTTCGGAAGGAATCGAAACCATTGCCGCCGCGGAAGCAGATCGCGTTGGCGGAACAGTGCTTGGGGTTATGGCAGGTGGGCTTGACCAGATTTATCCGCGTTCCAACCGTGCTCTTTATGAGCGGATTTTAAAGCAGGGCGCGGTAATTTCGGAGTTTCCGCCCGAAACGCCACCTTTAAAGCACTTGATGCCCTATCGTAACCGCTTGTTAAGCGGGCTTTCTGATGCCGTTTTGGTGGTAGAAGCAGGGTACAAAAGCGGTACCCGTATCACAACCGATTATGCCTTGGAGCAGGGACGGGATGTTCTGGCGATTCCGGGCAATATTGACAGTGAG
>JAGAUM010000246.1 GCA_017620795.1 Clostridia bacterium | reverse complement strand
CTGACCAAGGAAGCCGACGGTGTATACCTGACCTTAGGCAAACACAAAGTAAAACTGCCTGAAGGCAAGGCAAGCCGTCCCGAGCTGGAGCCCTACTTCGGCAAAGAAGTTATCATGGGTCTGCGTCCTGAGCACATCCACGATGACGAAGTACATTTGTCTACTCAGGCAGACAGTGTTGTTGATGCATATGTTGAAGTAACTGAGAAGATGGGTGCAGAAACTTACCTGTATCTGACCATCGAAGGTTCCAACTTCATTGCTCGTGTTGATTCTCGTTCTACTGCAAACGCAGGCGATACCATTAACCTGGCATTCGACTTAAACCGCGTTCATCTGTTCGACAAGGAAACCGAGAACACCATCATCAACTAAGCCATTTAAATGGAATACAACAGAATCTCGAAACAGTACCTGTTTCGGGATTCTTTGTCTAAAGGGGTTTTTAGTATGTCCAAGAAAAAAAGACTCTTATGTCTTTCACTGATTGTCCTGCTCTTTATAGCGATTCTTTTTTGCAGCTGGTTTTTTGGTACCGCACGGAAACTGAACCGCGCAGAGGTACTACTAAACGCAGGGGAACGGGAAGCGGCATTGACTTTGTTAGACCGTGCTGCCGGTACCGCCTCTCAAGACCATCGCTACCGCTTGGTGGTGCTTTATAACAAAGCCGATGCGGTGGATTCCCTAGAGGGCGTTGTCCGTGGGATGGTCCAAGACAAGCCCAAGGACGCCCGCACCTTTGCGGCTCGGCTGATTTTAGACTGGGCGGCAGACATTGGTAGTCGCGACCAGATTTATGCCGAAGCTGAAGCACAGGGCATCGACCTTTCGGCGTTGACTCCCAACGCACCTGCCACTAAGGAATCGGATGGCGCAGTAGTAGCTCCCTTGACCGAGGTGGAAATCTTCCCGTATCGCAGTACAGAGCAAGTCTATCTGGAAATCAACGGTACCAAAGCCAACCGCAACAGCCCTGCCTATTCCGCCCCCTTACTGGCGGTCTATGGCGACTACCCCATTTCAGCCGTCTCTTTAAACGCAGACGGAATCCCCAGTCCCACCATGTCCCGCACGCTGACGGTTACCGAAACCGCTCCTGTCTATTTTGCTGACCCCACCTTTGAGGCGGTGATTTTGGGAACGCTGGACGAAACCGAGTATCGGGAAGTGACCAACGCAGAGATTAGGGGCATTGACCACCTGATTCTAAACGCTTCGATTGGTGAAAGCTTCTTCGCGGACGAGTTTCGGTCTTTTTATGACCTGCGCTACTTTGCCCACGTCAGCCGTCTGGGCATTAGCCAGAGCCAGGATTTGCAGGACCTTTCACCCCTTTCGGGTCTTTATGGGATGAAGCACTTCGCGCTATATGGCCCGTTAGAGGATAATTTTGAGCATATTGCGTCCTTGCGCAGTTTAAATAGCCTGTCTTTGGAACGCCCCATGATTGACAGTCTGGCGGTCATCCAGAAGATGCCTGCTTTGACCTCTTTGCGCATCACCGCAGGGGAGATAAGCGACCTGTCCGAGCTTTTAAGCCACAAGAGTTTGACCTCTTTGCAACTAGATTACCAGAACATCAGCGACATTACTCCGCTGTCGGCGCTGACCAACCTGGAAACCTTAAACCTTTATGATAACGAGATTAGCGACATTACTCCGTTGTTGAGCTTGAATAAGCTGAAACACTTAGACCTCCGCCAAAACCCTGTGGATGCAGGAGCGGATTTGGAATTGCCGACATTAGAAACCTACTTGATTGGAGAATAGAAATGGAAAAAAGCATCCTGACCCATGACCGTTTTGCTCTGGAAACCACCGGCATTGTGGTTGAATCGCAAGACCCTGTCCGTTGTAGCTTAACGGTGGAAGAAAAGCATAAAAACGCCCGTGATGCCGTGATGGGAGGTGCCATCTTTACCTTGGCTGACTATGCCTTTGGGGTATCGGTCAATCGGGAAGGCACGGGCACCGTGACCCTAAACGGCCAGATTGACTATCTGCGTGCTGCAGGAGACGGCAAGCTGATTGCCACTGTTATCCCAGTAAAAGACGGACGCACCACCTGTGTTTCCCGTGTTTTGATTACCGATGACCATGACCGCGAGATTGCGCAGGTGACCTTTACGGGCATCCATCTCGGATAATTTTCAAAAACCCCTTGCAATTTCCATAAAAGGGTGTTATAATGATAAAGCAATTTTTGGGAGGTGTAATAAATGTCTGTACCCGCTATTATTTTGAGTGTATTTCAAATTATCGTAAGCTTGGTGTTAATCGTTGTTGTTCTGATGCAGTCCTCTGACCAACAGGGTCTGTCCGGAACCATCGCCGGTGGCGCTGAGACTTTCTTTGGTAAGAACAAAGGCAGAACGATTGATGCAGTGCTGAAAAAGTGGACCGCTGTTATCGCTGCAATCTTCATCATCCTGTCGGTTATTCTTTCCATGTTTATTCGCTAAGCTGTACACAAAAAGGGTTTTCGCATGAGCGAAAACCCTTTTTTTCTGGGTATCCTAAAGAAGGAGGTGTGGAGATGAACGTTTTGCAAGGAACCTTACAAGGAAATGAGCGGGGCTTTGGCTTTGTCCTGACCGAGGACGGAGACTACTATGTTGCGCCCCGTGACTTAAACGGCGCCATGGACGGAGACACGGTAGAGATTGGTGTTTTGGAAAGTCGTGACCCCCGCCATCCCAAGTCTGCCTATATCCGAAAAGTTCTGACCCACGCCAACCGTACCTTGGTGGGCACCTACCGTCGGGGTCGGCGTCATGACAGTGTTTTGCCTTTAAACCGCAAAATCCCTTATGAGGTAATACTGTCCGACCGCAAGAAAAAACGCTTGAACGATAACACCCGTGTGGTGGTAGAAATCACCGAGTACCCCAACACCTTCCGCGGTCCTGTAGGTCGGATTCAGACCGTTTTGGGTAAAGCCACAGACAAAGGCATTGATGTGTTATCGGTATTGTATGCATTGGGCATCCGCCCCCACTTCCCCAAATCGGTATTAGAAGAAGCTGAGACGGTCAGCAACCAACCCATGAACTTTGAGGGACGGCTGGATTTGCGTGACAAGCTGATTTTCACCATCGACGGCGCTGACGCCAAAGACTTGGACGACGCGGTGTCGGTAGAGCCTTGCGAGGAAGGTTTTTTGGTAGGTGTGCATATTGCCGATGTCAGCCACTATGTAACCGAAAAGAGCCGTCTGGACAATGTGGCATTTAAGCGAGGCACCAGTATCTATCCCGTAGATCGGGTAGTGCCCATGCTCCCCAAAGCCCTGTCCAACCACATTTGCAGTCTGCATCCTCATGTAGACCGCCTGACCCTGTCAGTACTGATGACCGTTTCCCCTGACGGAGAACGGCTGTCCTATTCGATTCAGCCTTCGGTCATCCGCTCGGTGG
Source organism: Clostridia bacterium (assembly GCA_017620795.1). Lineage (GTDB taxonomy): Bacteria > Bacillota > Clostridia > RGIG8785 > RGIG8785 > RGIG8785. The sequence continues at coordinate 2,996 of JAGAUM010000246.1, read as the reverse complement.
CGCGGCTCACCTATGATCAGGTTCAACGGGTGATTGACGGGGACAAGGCAGAGCGCGCCGCGCACCCTGATTTGACTCCCTGCATTGATCGACTTCATACACTGGCACAAACTCTGCGCCAAAACCGTTTTTCTCGTGGCGGACTGGACTTTGACCTGCCCGAGCCCAAGATCACCTTGGACGCCAACGGTCATGTTTTGACGGTGGAAAAAGCTGTTGTCGGCACCGCCAACCAGCTGATTGAAGAGTGGATGCTTATGGCAAACCAGACGGTGGCATATCACCTGCGTAAGAGTGACCTGCCTGCAGTCTACCGCGTCCACGAATCTCCCGACCCTGCCAAGCTTGCCTCCGCAGAAGCAGTCTTTTTGGCACTGGGCTATCCCAAATTGCGATCGGCAAACTCCAAAGACTTGGCAACCCTTTTGCGTAAAACAGAAGGAACCCCCGAAGAGGCGACCGTTCACACCTTGTTACTGCGGAGCATGGCAAAGGCCCGTTATTCCGAACAGCCCTTGGGTCATTATGGCTTGGAGATGGAGGACTACTGCCATTTCACCTCGCCCATCCGTCGTTACCCCGATTTGGTGGTGCATCGGATTTTAAAAGAGTCCTTACGGGGCAAGCTTTCAGCAGAGCGGTTGCGGACCTTAAAGGATTTTACCGTTGTCGCCGCCGAGCAGGCCAGCAACACCGAGCTGATTGCTGTGGAAGCGGAGCGGGAATGTGTCCGCATCAAATTGGCAGAGTATATGTCCCACCGCATCGGTCTGGAGTTTGACGGGACGATTGTGGGCATTAATAACCAAGGATTTTTTGTCCAGCTCCCCAACACCATCGAGGGAATGGTTCGCTTTTCCGACCTTTATGATTACTACCACTTCGACGAAACCCGATTCTGTGCCGTGGGTCAACGAAGCGGTCGGATTTTGCGTCTGGGCGACGCAGTAACCGTTACCGTCCTGTCTGCGGACACCGAAACAGGACGGATTGACTTTGGAATGTATTAAAATTTAAACTGTTAAAAAACTGTGAAAAGGCTTGTATTTACAAGCCTTTTTTTGTATAATGTAAAGGAATATTGCTATTAGGAGGGATTTTGAATGGAGAAGTATCATTCTACAATCCTATATAAAGCAGAGACTCCTCAACCGACCGAGGGGTTTATCCAGGAATATCGCACCTCTTATTCGGAAGAGTTCATTCCTTATAACGAGGTTTTGGGCGACCGATTCGTGCCGACCGATTTAACCCCTGAAGAGTTTGGCTATCGCTGGTGCATGGGTTTTTGCGCCCGTAAAAGCATTCAGGCAAGAACCTTTGTTGCTCCCCATGAAGGGCTGATTTCTATTGATTTTTTAAATGGCATCCGCTACTGGCTTTGTGACAAAGAGGCCACTGCCGTCCAGCTCTGGCATAACAACACCCTGCTCTTCCCCGAACACGGGAAGTACGCAGATGACTTATACCCTGTAAACGATCAGGAGATTTTAACCCTGCCCAAGCTCTATCGGGTGGTGGAAACAGGGGATAAAATCCGCCTGATTGTCCGTAGTCTAAAAGAGGACAACAACGATGACCTGGTTTGCGAGCAGGAGATTTCCTATCTCTTTGGCGGCGCACTGGAGCATAAAATCATCGTTGCTCCGGGTAAGACTGCATCGATTCCTACCTATACCACCGAAGGCGCGGTTCGCTTCTTAAGCCGTGACCCCAAGACGGTGGCAGTAGGTGCTGACGGAACGGTCTTAGGTCTGTCCGAAGGCTCGGGCTTGGTTCAGCTGTTCTTTGCAGATGGAAGCGAGGACTATGTGGAAATTTTGGTTTCCGCCAATCCCGAAACGGCAGAAAACCCCTTTGGACTGGTCTTTGAGCAGTCCCGTACCAACCGCACCCCTGGCTCTGGCTTGGGCGTTTCGGAAGAGGACACCCTCCAGCTCTGTGCCCGTTTGGGTCAGGCGGTTATTTCTTATGGCGACCGCGTTGCCGACGCAAGCCGTTATGACCGCATCGGGGAGCGAGTTAAACTGTTAGGAAATAACGCATTGTGTGAGACGGTGGATGCCACCTTCCTGGACTCTTACAGCGGCGGACGCACCTTGTCCGAGCTGACTTTGACCTTACGCCTTTACCAGAGCGCACATTTTGCAGTCCGATTCTTTTATAGCACCACCAAAGCACCTCAGAAGTTTATGTATTTAACCACTTTGAGAAATAACCTTCCTGTCGCGCCCGACCGCTATTGCGTCCTGCGCCTGACGCCTACGGCGCCCATCGAGGATGTACATACCCTGCGCGCACAGCTCCTGCGTACCGACGGCAAGGAATTGGAGCTTTGTGAGTGGGACGTCTGGTTTAAAGACGAATCCAACGAGGTTTTGGCACTGCGTAATGAGCTGCGCCAGTCCTTCTGGCTGCCGCAGATTTTTGCCGATAACATGGTGGTTCAACGGAATAAGCCTATCCACGTTTGGGGCTTTTCCAAGACCGAGGGCGCAACCTTGACCTTGGGGCTTACCGATGCGGAGGGCAAAACCCACGCTACCACCGCAACGGTAATCGACGGCAAGTTCGAAGGCGATTTACCTGCCCAGGAAGCAACCACCAAGGGCTTGACCCTGACCGTCAGCGGTTTGGGACAAACCACCGTTTTCCGCAACATCTGGGTAGGCGATGTGTGGATTGTTGCAGGCCAATCGAATATGGGTATTTCTGCGACCTGGATTCAAAACCAAGGCTATGCCGAGGAGTATGCGGCAATGCAGGAGCGGATTGATGAGAGTCAGCCCATTCGAATGTTTTATCAGTGGCATCAGGCAGGCGACCAACCCTGCAAAGATGTGGCTCAAGGCGAATGGTGGGAAAACACCCGTGACAACGCCAACCGCTTCAGCGCCATCAGCTATTTTGCAGGACGAATCATCCAGAAAGAAATCGATGTTCCGATTGGTTTGATAGACACCTCTATTGCAGGCACCTGGCTCCAAAGCTGGGTT
>JAGAUM010000245.1 GCA_017620795.1 Clostridia bacterium | reverse complement strand
TTGGTTGGGTGCCGAAGGTGCAAGGTGCATGCGCGCTAATCTCTCAGGCAAAAGGACAAAGTTATTTTTCTTACTCTTTGTTTATTTTTGGGCGAATTGCGTTTGTGCGTAATTCGTCTATTTTATTTTTAGGAGGATAAAAACATGGAAGCAGCATTATTGAATCTTGTTGCGAAAATCAACGGCTATCTGACAGACTACGTACTGATTCTTCTGTTGGTTGGCACCGGGCTTTGGTTCACCATCAAAACCCGTTTTGTTCAGATTCGTCATTTTGGCGAAGGTATGAAGAAGGTTTTTGGAAACCTGTCTTTGCGCGGTGGTAAGAATAAGAGCGGTCTTACCTCGTTCCAGGCATTGGCAACTGCTATTGCCGCACAGGTCGGTACCGGTAACATCGTCGGTGCTTCGGGCGCGATTTTAATCGGTGGTCCTGGCGCCATCTTCTGGATGTGGGTCATCGCCTTCTTTGGCATGGCAACTATCTATGCCGAAGCAACCTTGGCACAAAAGACCCGCGTGGTTGACGAGAACGGCGACGTTCACGGTGGCCCTGTTTACTACATCAAGAGTGTATTCAAAGGCGCTTTCGGCAAGTTCTTGTCCATTTTCTTTGCCATTGCTACTGTTTTGGCTCTGGGCTTTATGGGCTCGATGGTACAGTCCAACTCTATTGCGGAGTCTTGCAACACCGCTTTTGGCATCCCCACCTGGTTGACTGGTGTGATTATTGCAGCACTGTGCGCGTTCATCTTCATCGGTGGTATCCAGAGAATTGCTTCTGTTACCGAAAAGATGGTTCCTGTTATGGCTTGCCTGTTCTTACTGGGCGGTCTGGTTATTCTGATTGTAAGAATCGACACCATCCCTGCTGTTATCGGCATGATTTTCAAGTACGCATTCACCCCCTCTGCTTTAATCGGTGGTGGCATCGGTGCTGCTATTAAAACGGCAATCAGCCAGGGTGCAAAGCGTGGTCTCTTCTCCAACGAGGCTGGTATGGGTTCGACTCCCCATGCTCATGCACAAGCAAACGTTGAAAAGCCCCACGATCAGGGTGTTGTTGCGATGATTGGTGTGTTCATCGATACCTTTATCGTTTTGACCATGACCGCTTTGGTTGTTATCTCCTGTCTCTATTGCAGAGGTGGTATCCTGTCGGGTCTGACGGGCGAAGCTTATCAGGCTGCTATCAGCGGTCCTGCCGCTTTGGTTTCCAAAGCTAACGCCATGCAGATGGCTTCTTCTATGGTCTTTGGCAGCGTTGGTAACATCTTCGTTGCCATCTGCCTGCTCTTCTTTGCCCTGTCCACCATCATCAGCTGGAACTTCTTCGGTAAGATTAACGTACAATACCTCTGCGGTAAGAACGAGAAAGTTGGCACTATCGTCTACTCGATTATTGCTATCGTGTTCATCTTCTTGGGCTCGATTCTGCAAAACGATTTGGTTTGGGAGCTGACTGACTTCTTTAACTACTTAATGGTACTTCCCAACGTTATCGCACTGATTGCTCTGTCCAAGGTAGTTTCCGACTGCGCCAAGGAAGGCAAAAAGAAATAAGTAACAAAACAAAAAGCACCCTTCGGGGTGCTTTTTTTATGCCTTTAATCGCGCTTCTGTTATTTTTTGCCCTCGCAGGGGTGCTCGCCCCAAAAGATTTCTTTTGGAATCCGCTTTGGAAAGCGCGTACAACTTTGCATATCCTCAACAAACAGTTTGCATTTCCTGCATTGGGATGGTTGCTCCCCGCGAGGGTCCCCAATGCGTGGATGAGTAACGACATCCCGATAATAGTCGGTCAGCCGTTGCAGTTCTTCTTCCCCTGCCTCATACCCGTTGTTATTATAAATCCTTATAATATCAAGGGCGTACATGATTTCTGCTCTAGCCGCAGTTTCTCCTGATTTGATGCACAACTGTTCCAGCTCCAAAGCCCGTTCAAAAGCCATTGCCAGCTTACGCACAGGCATGGACCGCCGATACCCGTCACCAAACGCAACCACCGCCCAATTGCCCTCTTTTTGCGTTGCTTCCGTCTCGTCATGAAGGTCTTTTAAGGTGGCATAGAAGTTATCACACAGGGTAAGAATCTCGTCTTTTCGAATCAGGGTATCCACCCATTGGGCAGGGATGGCATCATAGCCGTAAAAGGCGCCTGCCAAACCTCCTGCCAGTGCCGCTATGGTGTCCGTGTCCTGTCCTAAATTGGTCGCTTTAATGACACAGTCCTGATAGCTATCGGTATTCAAAAAACACCAAATCGCCGCTTCCAAGCTATCCACCGAGTAGCCACTGCTTCGGATTTCTTCCATAGGCAGGTCCCCAAAATCGTGAGAAGCCAATCTCTTGAAATGCTCGAATTGTGGCTTATCCTCAAAACGCTTCACGCACTCCACAGGCGTCGGTTTGCTCTCCGCTGGGAAAAATAGCAAGGCTTTCAGATATTCACAATAAATCGCACAAGCAAGACAAGCGCGGTCATGGGCATGGGTCAATGCCGAAACCCGATAAATGGTTTCAAACCCATCGGCAGGAGACGCATCCACCGCAAGGTTATAAAAACAAACGGGTAAAATCCGCATCAACGAGCCGTTGCCGTTGTCATATTCCCGACCGCCACCGCAATGGTAAACATCCTGTCCACGCTGATAGCCACCGATAGCATGCATGCAGGTGCGACCAATATCAAAAATCCGACCTTGAGGGGTCATATACCCTTCATCCACCCAACGGCAAAACCGTTGCATGATATCGTCCAAGTCGATGCCTCGTTTTTCGGCGATGCTCTCCACCGTGCAAAGGGTCATAGAGGTGTCATCCGACCAAGACCCTGCAGGAACATCGTGAGAGCCATAGCCCGCCATCTCGGTGATGGGATTCTCTTGGAGCTTTTCCCGTGGGATAAACTCTCCAGGGACGCCAAAGGCGTCTGCCACCGCAAAACCAATAATAGCACTTTTTACATCCTCTTGCGTAAACATTCCCTCACTCCTTTGTTTCATTATCCCATAAGAACTGTCCGATAAAACGGATTTTAAAAAAGCCCTGTAAAAGGGCTTTATTCTTTCATCAGTTGTAAATAGGGTAATGGCTCAAAGCCCTTTCGCTCGTACAGGGCACGGGCACGGGTGTTCTCCTCCTCCACCTCTAACCGCAGGCGCTTGGCGTGGGGGTAAGTCTCCTCTAAAAAGGCAAAGAACTGACTGCCAAAACCACAGGAGCGATACTCGGGCAGGACGAATAACTCTTCAATCCAGAGAGTCAAGCCTCCTGCTTCCTGGGAAAAGGTTTTGGCAAGCAGGGCATAGCCCACAGGCTTTCCCTCCTCCTCAAAGAAGAAGCACTCGGCATAGGTGTCGGACGCCATCAGCTCCGAAAAGGTCGCTTCGAAATGGGTGTCGGGGACGGGGTGCAAGACCGCCTCACTATGATAAAACCGGTGCACAAAATCCAGATAGGTTGCACGGTCAGACGGGGTCAGTTTACGGATGGTCATTTGTGATATCTCTCCCCTGCTTGAATTTTAAAGCCACGGAACAGTTGCTCCAACAGAATAATCCGAGCCAGCTGGTGGGGCAAGGTCATGGGCGAAAAGCTGATTTTGCGGTCCGCACGGGCTTTGACCGCGTCGGACAAGCCTTCACTTCCGCCGATGACAAAAACCAGCTCCCGCTTGCCTGTTGCCATGGCGTCGGCAACCGTTTCGGAAAAGGCTACCGAGTCCTGAGCCTTGCCCTCGATACACAAGGCATAAACCAACGAATCAGGGTGAAGGGCGGCTAAAATCCGCTCCCCTTCTTTTTTCAAAGACTGTTCGGGGTTGGATTCCTCGGCAATTTCCTGCACGGTCAGCTGACAAAAACGGCTGAGCCGTTTTTGGTACTCTGCCGCGGCATCCCGCCAGTAACCCTCTTTTAAGTTTCCAACTGCTAAAATCCGAATCTGTCGCATTTTACTCCACCTTAAAGAGCCGTCCGTCCTCCTCCCGTGCCGCAACAGCAACACAAGCTTTAAAGCCGGACGCCCTCAATGCATTTTCCACGGCGGCTTTTGCCACCTTTGGTTCGTTATTCTCCAAGCTCAGATGAGCGAGCAGGAATTCCTTGGTACCCCGCTCTGCCAGCATACAGGCAACCGTTGCGGCAGAGTCATTGGACAGGTGCCCGTTTGCCCCTGCGATGCGACGTTTTAAGTAGACGGGGTAGGAGCCTTCTTCCAGCATCTTCAAATCATGGTTGGCTTCCAACAGCACAAGGTTCGAGCCCGACAGGGCTTCCACCACCCCAGGCTCAATATGTCCCATGTCCGTTGCCAGTGACACCTTGTGGTTGTCCGCAAAAACGGTGTAGCAGACCGGCTCATTGGCGTCATGGGGAATGGGAACGGCACAGAGATTTAAGGTGCCGATTTTAAAGCGTTGGTTGGGGGAAAGGGCATAACGTTGCTCTTTTTTCAGGTCGCCCACCATGTTTTGCATGCCACACCAAGTGCCACGGGTGGCATAAATGGGCAAGGAAAAGGCACGGGCCAAAGGGCCGATGCCATAAGTGTGATCACGATGTTCATGTGTAACCAAGATGGCGGAAAGGGAATCAGGGGCGACGCCCAGCTTCGTAAGAGCGTGGACGATTCGCTTGGCGCTGACGCCGCCGTCAATCAGGATAGAAGTCGTTCCGTCGGACAGGTAGACGGCGTTGCCGCTGCTGCCGCTGAACAAAGGGGATAACTGGATGCTCATACTTTCTCCGCAATGGATACCCGCTCCAAGCTGGCGCCCAAAGCGGTCATTTTCTCAATAATATTGTCATAGCCACGGTCGATATGTGCCATGGTGTTAATGACCGTCTTGCCTTCGGCGGCAAGGCCTGCTACCAGCACTGCCGCACCTGCGCGCAAGTCCATACTGGTGACATTGGCACCGACCAACTTCGGCACACCGCGAATCATGGCAGTGCGTCCGTCCACGTTGATATCCGCGCCCATACGACGCAGTTCATCCACATATTGGAAGCGGTTGTCATAGACCGTCTCGGTCATACTGCTGATGCCCTCTGCCAACGCCATCAAAGCAACCATCAACGCCTGAAGGTCGGTGGGGAAACCAGGGTAAGGCATGGTCTTGACCCGTGCACGGGTGGGACGGGTCGGAGCATAGACACGGATGCTATCGTCAAACTCCTCAACGGTGACGCCCATCTCGGTCAGCTTAGCGGTCAGGGTTTCCATGTGACGGGGAATGACATTCTTGACCAGTACATCGCCGCGGGTTGCGGCAGCGGCAATCATAAAAGTGCCTGCTTCAATCTGGTCGGGGATAATGGAATAGGTGCCACCGCCCAAGCGGTCAACACCGATGATTTTAATGGTATCGGTACCAGCGCCCTTGATGTTGGCGCCCATGGCGTTTAAGAAGTTCGCCACGTCAACGATGTGGGGTTCTTTTGCGGCATTTTCGATGGTAGTCACGCCATTGGCACGAACTGTCGCCAACATGATGTTGATGGTCGCGCCGACGCTGGCAAAGTCCAGATAAATGGAACCGCCCTTTAACTCGTCGGTATAGGCAGTAATGACCTCGCCCACTTCGTCAACCGTTGCACCCACTGCCTCAAAGCCTTTGATGTGCAAATCAATAGGACGGTGGCCGAAGTTACAACCACCGGGCATGCAGACCTGTGCATTATTGAATCGGCCCAAAAGAGCGCCGATTAAGTAATAAGACGCACGCATCTTCTTAACCAGCTCATGAGGGGGATTGTACTTGTTGACCTTGCGGGAATCAATCTCCAAAGAGCCGTCGTCCAAGCGTGTGCAAACAGCGCCCAAGCGGGTCAGAAGCTCGGTAATGACTGCTACGTCGCTGATGTTGGGAACGTTTTCGATGCGGCAGACACCGTCCACCAGTACTGCCGCGGGGATGATTGCAACCACTGCGTTTTTACTGCCGCTAACGGTAACTTCGCCCATTAAAGGGGTTCCGCCATGAATGACAAGTTCGTCCATAAGGACCTCCGTATGTTCAAATAGGATTCCGTTTCAATCATAGTATCTCTGCTTCTAATGATTATACCACTCTTTTGGTAAAAAATCAATCCTTAATCGTTGAAAGCAGGATAGGTTCGTACGGTGCCGTCGGACAGAGTGATGCGATAAGCAGGGGTGATGGGGAAAATCTTGTGAACAATGCCTTCGCCCACGCTTTCAGGAAAGTAGCCAACGGTAATATCCTGCACCGATAACTCCCGATGACAAAGGGCATCTTCTTCAATCAGCTCAGAAAGAACGGTGGGGGCGTCTGCAATGGTCTCTGCCCCTTGGGTGACCGTAACGTCCCAGAGCCAGCGCCCTTCTGCCGAAACAATCGCGCCGTCGGAGAGGACGAAGTCAATGGTGCAGTCAAACATGGGGCGGTTCTGGTAGGAAAACCGCGCCTGCCCTGCGGTGGTTCCGTTGACGGTCACTGCCGCGGTAGCAGGGTCGATTCCCCATTCTTTTAAGGTATCGAAAATCAGACGCACGGGCTTTTTCTCTTCCTTTAAAGGAGCTTTAGCCTGATAGGTAAAGGCGCCTGTTCCGTCAAAAGAAAACCGTTCACGCAAGGGTTCGGGCAGGTCCTCCGCCGTCATGAAGCGTGCCTCCAACAAGGGCAATCGGATGGCGTCCACAGGAACCAGCTCCGAAGGAAGGGTGATACCATAGCGCCCGCAAAGGGTTACGATTTCGGACAGCTCGTCTGCCGAAAGGCCGCTCCCCGCGGAGGTGATGCCCATAAGGACGAGAAAGGCAATGTCTAAAATCAAAAAGGCAATAATAAAAACTGTTTTTACTTTGGACCAGAGCATTATTGCACCTCCCACAAAGCAACGAGGTTGGTTTGATCCTTGGTGTCACGATAGACCAAACGGAGGCTGATGGGCTTGGTCATCTGGGCGGATGTGGTGTTTTCCAGCAGGGTGTCAATGGCGTTTAGCACCGCAGGAGCAGAAGCATATTCTGCCGTTGTCTGATAGTTGCGGAGCTGTTGACGGTACGAAACCAATCTGCCTGCCACCAGCTTTGCTTCTACTGCCGAGCCTTCGCCCATCCGAATGGGGCGGCCTGCGCAAACGTAGTCCATAGTCACGGTGCTCAAGTCAGTCAAATCAGAAGTAATGACCAGTTGCGCTTCGTTATTTCCGCCGAATGCGGCGTGGTCAATGCTTTCGGCAAGGTTTAAAAGCGCCTGCAAAAGGGCGTGGGTTTCGATGCTTTCGGTCAGTTCTAAGCCTTGGATGTCACTGTCACTTTCAAAAGAAATGACACCGTCACTTCCCAGTCGAAGCTGGCTCTTGCGATCTAAGAAAACCTGACTGTCATCCGCCTCGGTATAGCGTTTGGGGGTGTGGGGGTTATAGCCAAACAGGGGCAGCACTGCGTCTCCCAAAGAACCTGTAACAGACGAAGCCGAAAGAATCGGGGTCTCGATAGGCTCTAAGGAAATGGCGGTGGTAGGCGCCAACGGGACGGTTGTTTCCTCCTGACCCAGATTGATTTCAAAGGCATAGGTCAGGTAGGAGTCGGCATGGGTGTTTCGCTCAATCGCGCCTTTTAAGCGGTCGGGCGCAAAGGGGAAATCAAAGGTCATGGCGTTGCCGTTTTTGGCGTCCAGCACTGCCAGAGTGCAAGCGTTTGCGGAGCTTTCACTGGGCAAAAAGAGTAATTCTTCCACCACCTGAATATTATCCAAGGCGGCATCGGGCAGTGAAAGGACCCGACAAAGCAAGGAAACGGGCATGGGCGTGCGATAATGGAGGCACAAGGACTGGGTGCGCAGCATGGAGCGGTAGTCCTCTACACCATCGTCCAAGGGTGCAGCGGTGCGAATCCCTGTAAACAGGGCGGAAAGCATTTCTTTTCCCAAGCCGTTTAACTCGGCATAAGAGGGGTCAGCGGTATTATAAAGCTCTTTTTGGCTACCCTGACGATTGGCGACAATCCACTCTGGGTCAGTCAGGGTCTGGTAGGCTGACAGGGGGACTTGCTCATTCCCACCGTCAAATAAATTTCCGATAAACGAAAAAAAACCGGTTCCGACAAAAGGCGTATGACCTTGAGGCCATAGCCCTTCACCAAACCAGTTTTGTGCCGCAAAAAGAAAACTGCAAATGACCAGTAATGTCAATAAGATTGTTTTTACGCGGCCTCTGCCCATTTTCCCTCTCCTATTTCCTTCCTATTTACCGAAACAAGCTAAAGCCTAAAAAACGGCTCGTAGTGCTTTGAACGATTTTGGTAATCTGCAGTGCATTCATCTGTACAACCTGCCCGTCCTTCTCTGCAACAACCATAATGGCGTTGCGACCGCCTAACAGGGGAATCCGCTGCGCAAACAGACGAGACGCGCCGATGGTCCAAGTTACAGGAATGCCGTTTTGCTTAATCTGCTGATAGCCACCAAAGGTGGTCAGCGAATAGAAGGTCAGCTTGACACCTTGAGTGCCATAGCCGGTAATGGTATAATAAGCATCGGAAGTGGACGCCGTTTGTGCGTTGGGGTTGGTCACGGTAAAGATGGTGTTTGCCATGGGTAGAGTGTTGGCAGGAAGTGTTTCAGGCGCAGCAAACACAGGCAGGCTAAAAAGCATACCAACCAGCAAAACGATTGCCAAAAGCAACGACAATTTGCGCATATAAACACTCCTTTCGACTCTTATTCAATTCTATTATAGCGAATCAATGTTACAACTGTATTACAACGCAGTTAAAAGTACTTGACAAATCGAAAATCCCGCTTTCACGGCGCGAAAATCATTGACAAAATCGGGAAAAATGATATACTGAAACAGAGGTGATTGAAATGAAAATCAGTTTAACCAATGCCCAAAGAAAGGTTTATTCCATTGAAGAATCGCTGAAGATGCTGAAAGACGCAGGCTTTGACGGCGTGGACTTTCAGATTTTTGGTGAAGCGCAAGAGGCGCTTGCCCGTCCCGATTATTTAGCATTTTTTGAGAAAATCGGCAACTATGCCAAGGAAATTGAGCTGGAGATTGCCCAAACCCACGCCCCCTATCCCTCTTATGTAGAGGAAAAGAGTGACGAAGAAAACGAAGAGATTTTCCAAACCATTGCCAAGGCAGTTTTGGCAAGTGGAAAGCTGGGATCGAAATATGTCATTGTCCATCCCCCCGTCTTCCCCGAGCGGAAATATGACCGCTTAAAAGAAGAAAACCGCGAGTATGGCATCAACTTCTACAAGCGGTTAGAGCCTTATGCGAAAGAGGCTGGGGTTAAAATCTGCATTGAGAACATGTGGAATTATG
>JAGAUM010000244.1 GCA_017620795.1 Clostridia bacterium | reverse complement strand
CCCCTGATGCTGTTGGTTTCTAGACAAGTTGATGCGGAATGTGAAGCATCCTGCGATTTCGAAGTTACTCGTCATTGGGAGGAACGCGAAACCACCAACTATATGGCAATGATTTTGGAACGCTGTTCCGAATCGGCAAAGAACCGCCTTTTAACCACGCGCATGGCGAGCGGAAAACGGGTTTTAAAGCGTCGTTTTTATGCCATTCAAAACGGTAGAAAAGTCGGACGGAAACGTCGTTGGATGTCTGTTTTACTGGCGTTGTTGCTCTTTTTGTTGACACAGTTTTTGGGCGTTGCGTTGGCGAAAGAAATTTGGCAGGAAACGGTTGTGATTTCTGTTTCTGCGCCGAATCTTATGGAGAAGGAAAAAGAACCCGTCGAAGAACCGACGGCTGAACTTCCGCTGCCAGAAGAACCCCGAGAAAAGGAAGTTGCTTTTACGCAGAGTTTTGAAGTTTCAGAGCCTGTTTCTGTCCCCATGGGTAAGGTACTAAACTATAACTCGGACGAACGGACGATACAAACCACTACGGTTTATCCTGATGAAAATGGATACATTCATATTCAGTTTGATTCTTCTGAACCGCGGGCGATTGCAGATCTGGAAATCCGAAACGTCAACCACCCGGGCGGTTGGGGGTATAGCCTTCCGACTGATCCACAGGAGACTTATGTATTTGGCGGATTTAATCCCGACCAAGCTTATGCAATTACTTTGGATGCGTACTGCCCGGGAAACTATGGCATTTTAGGTTCAATGACAATTTATTAAGGAGGAGTTTTATGAAAAAAGTATTCGGCCTTGTTTTGGTATTTTTAATGAGCTTTTCTATTTTGGCTTCCGCCAATCTTGAGGATTTAAACCGTTATGGTATTATGCAAGGGGACCCTGACGGCGCCATGCGCTTGGAAGAAGAAGTCACCCGTGCCGAAATGGTGAAGATGGTGTTGTCTGCTCAGAATTTAGGAGACTATGCAAAGACCCAGGTGAACACAGTCTTCGAGGATGTCAGCGGTGCTTACTGGGCAAGCGGATACATTCATGCAGCATGGCAACAGGGGATTATCCATGGTAAGAGTGCAACCCGCTTCGCACCCGAAGACCATGTAACCAATGAAGAAGCCGTAAAGATGCTGGTCATTCTTTTGGGGTATGACCAAGTGGCGGAGCAAAACGGCGGATATCCCTATGGGTATATGAAAACCGCGGACGATTTGGGCTTGCTTGCGGGTTTGAACCTTACGGGGACGAAGAATGCCCTTCGGGGTGATATTGCTGCGCTTTTCAGTAATGCACTGGATATTCCGCTGATGAAACAAACAGGATTTGGTGCAGATGTTACCTTCCAGATTATGAACGGTGAAGGGGGTACCACCTTACAAACCTTGCGGACCAATTTTGAACCGTCGGTGCAACAAACAGAGCTGATACCGGTAGGAGAGCCGGAAGGACTTAACAGTCCTTTGTACACCGGTCGGGTGCTGCAAATCACCGAGCTGGGAAAAGAGGGGAACAACTACTTTTTCCGCAACGGCTTAAATGCCGAGGACACCGCTTTGTATATCATTGATGAGAATACGCAGATTTATGAAAGTGTAAACACAGTGGGGTTGGACGAGATTCAAAACAAGCAGTATGCCCAGGTATGGTATCGCACCGATGCTCACGATGAAATTCACTTGACTAAAGTCGAGCTGATGAAAAAGAAACCTGCAGGAATTTAAAAGAAAGCTCCCAATATTGGGGGCTTTCTTTTTGGCTTGTCATATTCCCTTTATCTGATTCATAAGCATATACAAAACAAGCAGTGGGACGGGGTGTCCTGCCGAAAAGATGGAGGAGAAAGATGGCAAATTCAAGGATTTATCAAGACATCGCCACCCGAACGGGAGGGGACATCTATATCGGTGTTGTCGGACCGGTGCGGACGGGAAAATCCACCTTGATTAAAAAGGTGATGGACCTTTTGGTCTTGCCCAATATTGAAAACGACTACCGTCGGGAGCAGGCGCAGGACGAATTGCCCCAAAGCGCCGCAGGTCGGACAATCATGACCACCGAGCCGAAGTTTGTTCCCAACGAGGCGGTGGAGGTCTGTTTAAAAGACAATGCCCGATTTCGGGTGCGGATGATTGACTGCGTTGGCTATCTGGTACCCAGTGCCTTGGGACAGTTCGAAGACGAGACTCCGCGTATGGTGCATACTCCGTGGTTTGAGGAGGAAATCCCCTTCGAACAGGCGGCGGAAATCGGCACAAAAAAGGTTATTTGCGAGCATTCCAGTATCGGCCTTTTGGTCACCACTGACGGCTCGATTTGCAGCATCCCTCGGGAAGATTATATCGAGGCAGAGGAGCGAGCAGCATTTGAGCTGAAAGCCATTAACAAGCCTGTTGTGATTCTGTTGAATTCGGTCTGGCCCAACGCTTCCGAGACCGAGCAACTGCGTTGTGAGTTGGAAGAGAAATACGGGGTTCCCGTTTTGGCAGTCAACTGTGCCGAGCTTTGCGAAGAGGACATTTCTCGGATGATGGAGCAGGTTCTTTTCGAATTCCCTGTTTCAGAAATTTCTTTCAAAATCCCTCGCTGGATGAATGTCCTTGCCGAAGATCACTGGTTGAAGTCCGAGACCTATCAGCTGTTGCTGGAAATGAGCAGAACCATCCAAAGAATCGGTGATGTGCGTAATGCATTGGATACCCTATGTGCTTCCGAGCATGTAGAACGGGTCTATATTGACAAGATGGATTTGGGTTGCGGATGCGTCAGTGTGGACCTGGTCTTGGGCGAGCCGTTGTTTTATCAGATTCTGTCCGAGGCATCGGGCTTTGAAATCGATGGTGAGGACACTTTGGTCACTCTGATTGGCGAGCTGGCAGAAATGAAACGGGAGTACGATAAGGTTGCTTATGCTCTGCACGAGGTGCGCGAAAAGGGCTATGGCATTGCTGCTCCCACCACTGAAGAATTGCAACTGGAAGAGCCTGAAATCATCCGCCAAGGAAGCCGTTT
>JAGAUM010000243.1 GCA_017620795.1 Clostridia bacterium | reverse complement strand
TCAAAACCCTTGCGACTTGTCTGACAAAGGTCTTACTTACCAAACGGACAACGGAAAAATGAACGGCAATATTCTGACCCCCAAGAGTGCAGGAACTGCCACCGTCACTGTTTCAGCGGGAAAAATAACGTCCCAAGTTACAGTTGAGGTGCTAGATACTCCTAAGCAAATTGCCGCCTACCCTGCCTTTGCGGATTTGGAGCTGAACAAAGCCCAGACCTTTTCCTTCGTAGGCTATGACGAAGAAGGCAGAATTGCAACCATTGACCCGTCCTTGGTCACCCTAAAGACGGACAGTGACGGGCTCTTGATTTCAGGCACCAAGGTTACCTTAAAGCACCATAAGGGTGGCATCGTCACCGCCACTTTTAAAGACTGCAAAACAGAGATTCCCATCACGGCAAAAGGAGAACGGGCAACCTTTACCATTCCCTTAAAAGCACCTGTTGATAACCTGTATCAGGAAAATGCCGAAGGGGTTACTTTTCCGATTCTCACTGCTCCGCAAAAAAGCAATCTTTTGGTGGATACCCTAAGCCGAAGGATTCTAGCCAAAAAAATAGAAGAACAGGACTACGCCCAGATTCTAAACGTCTCTGCTACCAAATGGGATACCAAGACTTCCCAGATTACAGCAGACCAATATCAAAAGATTCAGAAGGACGGGATTTTAGTCCTTACAGTGGATTTTTCTTCCCAAAGCCTACTCAAGCAGTGGAAGACGCTATTTTCGGATTTGGAAGGTACACGCTTACAAAACATCCTGATTCTTTTCAACAAAGGTTATTCGTTTAAAGCCAAGGATGAAGCGGCGGTTTTTGAAGAAAAGTTAGAGGCCTTGGCCAAAAAGGGAAAGAATATCTTTGTCCTCTCCCCTGATACCAAGACCACTTGTGTCCATAAAAACGGCGTCCGATATATGACTGTTTCCGACTTTTCCAAGCTAACCTTAAAAGACTATTCTATTCATAAAGAGCGTTGGTGCTATCCCGAGTTTTCAATCAACAAGGATGAACTGACCTACCGATTCGTCTCGATAATATAAAAAAGCTGACCGATTGGTCAGCTTTTTATTTTAGGACCGCAAGGGGTAAAAATCAGATAATGCAATATGGCGCCAAACACCATTATCGTTGCGTTTAAGACGCACAACTTCCCCATCACATTCGACACGCATTTCATAGGTTTTTTGGATGGGATTATCGGCATTGTCCAGTTCCTTTTCATAAAGCACAGTTAAGGTAAAGGCACCCGAACGGAAGCGGTCTATCCACTCCTTTTCTATCCAATCGTCTATTTCTGCCGAGCGGAAAACATACCCTTGCTCGTTGGTAACACGAAAATGGTTATGCAGTTCGTGTTTGGTCAGAGTGTAAAGAGCAGAGACCGGTTCTAACGCACCCCCTTTGGGCTGCAATTCCGATGCATAAATGCATAGCCATTTGACAACGCCTTCCTGTTCATGTGTCAATGCCTGCGAGAGAATGACTTTTTCGTAGGGCAGAATCACAAACAGATGGGGTTCCCCTGTTCCGTCCTCGTTTTCCAGCACATCAATGCGTACATGGATTGCTTTGCCGTAGTAGTCCGAAGGAGTGATTCCCTTCTCAACCAAAGCAGCATGGAGATTGAACTGTCCGTGGCTGACATAGTCTGCCAAATATTCCAGCTCTCTAAATTCATAACCGTTATCAATGGCAAAAGTCCATGCCATGGAAGCATTGGGAATAATATTCTTTCCAGTGCCAATCAACAGTTTTTGATAGTCTCCCGATTCGTATAGCGCGTCGGTATGAACGGATGGGGAATAGTTTCCAAATACATAAACTGAGGAGTAAATATTATCCCGTTTTATCTGGCATAGTTGTAACTGTCCTCGACGCCCACCTTCTTGCAATAAAAACCAATAGCCGTCTTTGGTATCAATCATGGACGGACTATAACGACCATTGGGGCTGTAGCGCCCTGTCATGATGGTCAAATCAGTCTGTCCACGAAAAGGATTTTTTAGTGTTGTTGCTTTGGTTTTATATGCCCTTCCATTGGTTAAACTGACACGGTAGTTTGAGAGTTCTGGCAGATTCTCGGAATTTTCATTTACCAGCAAAGCAGTCTTCCCGTTATCACTGACCGAGACCTTAAGGGATGCCTCGTTCCAGTTTTGAGGAACTACATTCATCTTGCGTAGGTCTATGGCAAGAGTGATTTGTCCCTTGTGGATATCATAAACGAATAACCCTTCGTGCCAGTGAAAAACCGCGGTATCTCCGTCTGCAAACACAATTTCCGCCATAGGATCTAAGGATGTTTCAAGAACAAAATCGCCAAGTTGATGCCCATCCATCGTATAGCTTTTATAGCCTTGCGTTAAAAGTAGCACACAAACTAAAAGCCCGATGCATAGTATCCCCACGCCACCCCAAACACTCGGCTTTTTAAAGTTTGCCAGATATCGGATTCTGCGTGAAACTTCTTTTTCTCCGTTTTGCAAAGCGGTTGTTCCTGCCACGAAACGGTTTTTGCGTAAAGCCGTAGATAATAACAAAGATGCGTATTCCTTTTTGTTCTGTAACAGTTTGACCACGCGGGCGTCACAACAGGTTTCAACATCCCGACGGAAGCATCGGTGCGCGACCCATGCCAAAGGGTGATACCAATGGAGTATCAGCATCAGCAGAGCTCCCCAAAGAAGAACCAAGTCCTTATGCTTTAAGTGGGAAAGCTCATGAGCAAGCACTGCTTCCTGTTCTTCTTTTGAATAGCCTTTTGGCAACAGAATGGCAGGGCGGATTATGCCCACCAACATGGGTGTCTCGCCGCCCTCTAGCAAGCGTACTCGGCGGTGAATTCCCATCCGCTCTTTTACTGCATCAAAAGTTTTTAATAGCTCCTCATCGTCCACCACAGGTAACTGCTTCAGATGATAAAGGCAATGGAAATAAACTGCTCCGAAATACAAGAGCAAAAACAAAACCCCAAAAAGCCATACGACGCCCAAAAGTATAAGGGGCAAAACCTCTTGAACCATTTCCTGGTGATCAACAGCAACAAATTCTTGTCTTGCAGGATTTTGCGGTTCCACCGTGAACGAAGACTCCCAAGATTCACTGGCAACGATTGCAGGTGTGGTTTCAGTCGGTAACAGATTATAAACCGAAGCAGCGCTTTCGGGCATTAGCGGAATCAGCAAGTAAGTAAAGAGCAACATCCAAAGCCAAAGCTGAACCCTTGCCGAAAGACGGTTCTTAAAAAGACTCTTAAACACCAATAACCCTGAAAGCACTAAAGTAAAGTACAATAAATAGCGTAACAAATCATCCATCTTTAGTCCTCCATGCAGTCGATGATTCTTCTCAACTCTGCAACTTCGCGTTCATTTAACGTTTCAGAATCCACAAGCCCTGCCAACAGTTTTTTGACCGAACCGTGATAAACCCGTTTTAACAGTTGCCTTGTTTCCTGTTGCTTACAGGCGTCCTCCTCTACCAACGGATAGTATCGGAAATTGGCTTCTTTCTCATCAATTCCCAGCAAGTTTTTTTGCACCAAACGTCGTACCAGAGTCTTTATTGTAGAATCACTCCAGCCACTGTCCGCCAAAGCCGTGCGAATCTCACCAATGGTTTGCATAGGTCTTTCCCAAAGCACTTCCATGACCCTCCACTCGCTCTCCGCAATATGAATCTCTCGCGACATAATCTCCCTCCTTTCGGGTTACAGTTGTAACCTTCTCGATTATAGTTTACACTTGTAACCTCTATTTGTCAAGAGTGAAAATAAAAAAGCTGACCTTTCGGTCAGCTTTTTAGTTCTTCTAACGCACGGCGGATGTTTTCGTGGGCGCGGATGCGGAAATCGTCCGTACGCTCCGAAAGGGTCAAAAGCCGTTCTTCGTTCGGTTTTAATACCGACTCGATGATGTCCACTACTCCGTCGGTAGTTACCTCGGAAATATCCAAAACCGCATGAGCTTCCATGTCGTCCGTAAAGCTTTTTACCTTGCCGTCATAAATCAAGCCGGCAAAAGGAATCTTACAGACGGCAGAGTAAATCAGCGCGTGCAGGCGCATACCCAAGGTCATCCGTGCTCCCGAAATCAAGGTCAGGATGCTGTTGATGTCCAGCATGCGGTCAATGACCACCGAAGGACTCTGCATCAAAAAAGCAATTTTACGAGAGAGCTTGCCGTCCTCTTTATATTGCATGGGAAGAAGCAAAGGCAGGATACCCTGTTGTTCATAGATGCGGTCAAAAGCGGCTGCCAACGATTCAGCAAAATCACTTTTGGCAGTCTTCCAGTTTCGCACCGCCACAACGTAATAGGGTTGATTGGGAATCAAAGCCGCCACATCAGGTGCCAAGGTTCCGTCAGACTCCAACAAAAAGGCTAAGTCAGAAGTCCATTCAAAGGTACGATTGGGGATTCGTTCTTTTAAGTAGTCACAGGACTCATGGTCACGCAGAGTGATTAAATCCACCGTGGATAAGACCTTCATTGCGGCTTTGGCGTTATACTCATGCACCAACGGGCCGATGCCATTGGCAAGCATGCAAACCTTTTTACCCAGTTTCTTGGCAAGGCAGATAACCGCTAGGTAGTACCAGAGAGATTGGGTAGAGGTAATGTCTTGAATCAGATTACCGCCGCCGTTGACCAACATACGGCTTTGTTTTAAACTCTTATAAACAGAGAAAGGAGAAAAGCGGTTACGGGCATCCACCCCAAAGCGTTTGGCAGTATCAAAGCTCCGCGCTGATAGAATCAAGAGGTCGATATCAGGGTCTGCCTGCTTCAGCCCGCGTAATAAGGCAGTAAGCAAAGCGTCGTCGCCGCTGTTGTTATAGCCGTAATACCCCGACAGAACAATATCGTAAGGGTATTTCTTGGCTTCTTTTTTCAGGATGTGATGATAAATGTCCATATGGGTCTGTGCCAACTGCTCGTCCGAGAAATTGGCAGACGCATATTCGTACAAGGCTTCACCAAACTGCGCTATGGCGCCCGTCTCGGTTATGAGACGGAGAATCTGTTGGGCACAACCGTGGAAGTCATTATCTTCAAACGTATAGCCCGTTTTTCCATTGAGAATCAGTCTGGGAATACCTCCCACAGCTGAAGCCACCGTCGCCTTCTTCAAGCGTGCCCCCTCTAACAGGGCATAAGGAAAGCTCTCGGAATGGGAGGTCAGCATATTGACATCAATCAATTGATAAAAAGCGTCCATTTCTGAAACGAAGCCCAAAAGATGGACATTCTTCGAAAGATTCAATTCCTGAATCAGTGATTCCAAAAGAGGTCGGTCTTCTCCATCGCCTGCGATTAGGAAATGAGCGTTGGGAATCTGGTCGCAAACTTCCTTTGCGGCACGAATTAAAACATCCACGCCCTTTACCTTGTCAAAGCGGGTTGCCATGCCAATTAAGGGCGCATCCGAAGGCAGGTCAGACAGGTGATACTGCTCTAAAAAAGCCTCGCGGTCCAGGGGCATGACAGGCTTGTCAAAGTTCATGCCGTTATAGACCGTGAAGATGTTATTGGGTTTGAATTTCCGTTCAATCAACATTTGGCGGAAGGGGTCAGAAACCGCGATAAAATAGCGAATCCGACGAAGCGCCAAACGGTTTAAATTCGTAAAAATCAGCCGCTTTGCAAAGGAGTCAAAGTCCAGCATGTAGTCACTGTGCATACTGGTTACGACGGGAACCCCTGCACGGTTGATTAAAAAGGCGGCAATGAAGTTGGCGCGGGCGCCGTGGGCATGGACCAGGTCAAAGCCC
>JAGAUM010000242.1 GCA_017620795.1 Clostridia bacterium | reverse complement strand
GAACTCGTGTTACCGCCGTGAAAGGGCGGTGTCTTAACCGCTTGACCAACGGGCCACATCGGGGTTTAGTATAACAAAAACCCATGCGTTTGTCAATAGTTTTTTCAAAAATAATTTAAAGGTTTTTTGCCGCGGTGCGGATATACTCGGCAACCCGTTGGGCGCAGGCGTCAATTCCTGTGGGGGTCAGGTGGGTATAGTCGTTTTGGTCGATATAAGTGTCGAGATGGGGGAGCACGAAAGAATAAAGGTCATTGATGATAACTCCCTTCGCCTCCAATAAGGGAACCAGCTTTTGGGTAATGCGGAGGGTGTCTTCGTTCTTGTTATAGGGGTTTTTCTCGGTGACGGGGGTTGTGGTGGCGAAAATTACTTTTTTATAGCGTGCCAGCAGAATGTCCGCAATCCGACACATGGTGTGAATATACTCGTCCTCTTCAGTAAAGAGCTTGCCGTCTCCTAACAGGTCAGACAAGTCCCAAAGTCCGTTGTTCCAATGGACGATATCCGTCCCTTCCAGTTCTGCCTTCCAGTCAAATAAACCGCGGAGCGTGTATTTGGAATAACGACAGTTATCCGCAGGCTGATAAACCTCGAATGCATCACCTAACAGTTCAGGGACTTTTGTGCCGTAACCCAGCAAACGAATGGAATCGCCCAACAATGCAACTTTCATAAAACCCCTCCATAGAGAAAAAAGCACTTCAAAAGAAGTGCTTTTTATGGTGCCGGTGATCGGGGTCGAACCGATACGGTATCGCTACCACGGGATTTTGAGTCCCGCACGTCTGCCAATTCCATCACACCGGCAAGTCAACGAAATGATTATACAACAAGCATCGGAAAAATGCAAGCCTTTTTTGAAAAAAATTATAAAAGTGACAGTTTTTCTACCGATTTGGCATAGGCGCTGGGGGACATTCCCACCACATCCTTAAACTTATGGGAGAAATAATGCAGGGAGCTGAAGGACAACTGCTCCGCAATCTCGGTAAAGCAAAGCTCTCCCTCGGCAATGAGCTTTTTGGCAGCATTGATTTTTAAGAGCGAATAATACTCCATCACGCTCATGCCCGTTTTGCTCTTAAAGAGACGCTTTAAAGTGGTCTTGGACAGACGGAGCTGGAAGGCTACATCCTCCAGAGTAATCTTTTGATAGACATTTTCGGACAGTAGGCGGATGATGGCATTGATCATCTCGGTATCGCTCCGCTTCCGCTCGGGACGGTGGGGCTTCATTTCATAGGAGCGGATAAAGGAAATCAAAAGCTGCTCTAAATAGTTTGCAATCATCTGCGCGCCTCCGAACGGCGCCAAAGGCGAAACCTCTAAAGAATACTGCTCTACAATATTTAAGGGGTCGCTTAAAGTGGCGCGTCCTTCTTTTAAGAGCTCGCCCAAAATCCACTTCTCGTTTTCATGAACGGACAAAATGCGGTCAGCAAAAAACTCCATGGCCTCATCCTCGCAATAAAAGGAGAGAATCATGGCATTGGCGCGGTTGTCCAACAGATGGATGTTGTGATACTCGTTGGGCTTGTGGAAGATGACATTTCCCTGTTGCAGGGATTTGCGTTTTTGGTCACATTCCACTTCTACCCGTCCCGCGTCGATATAGACCAGTTCCCAGAAATCATGTCGCTCACCGGGGAAGTGAAACCCCTTGGTATATTCAAAGTAGTGGAGGGAAACAATGCGGTCGATTTTGATGACCCGATCCAGTGTCAGAGGGGTGTATTTTTCGGTTTGGTCCTTTTTCACAAATTTTTGCCCCTTTTTTCTAAATACAAACTGCTAATTTTATCGTACAATAAAAACAGAAAAAAATCAACAACAAATTTGTATTGGAGGAGATTTTTGTGAAAGCAATTATTCTGGCAGCAGGAAAAGGTACCAGACTGCACAGTGAACAGTCGGATTTACCCAAGGTTTTGCGCCGTGCCAACGGCAAGAGCCTCCTGTCCTATGTAACCAAAAACGTATCCTTTGTAGACCCCAAAGACACGGTTATCGTTATCGGCTACCGTGGCGAGCTGGTTGAGCAGGAGATGGGCCCGTCCTTCTCTTACGCTTGGCAGAGAGAGCAGCTGGGCACCGGCCACGCTGTCGCTCAGGCAAAGGACTACTTCAAAGATTATGACGGTGATGTTTTGGTCCTGTACGGAGATATGCCCCTCTTTACCGAAGCAACCTACCGTGGTCTGGCTGAAGCACACGTGGCTTCGGGCAACGATTGTACCGTTTTGACCTCCATCGTCGAGCAGAAACTGCCCTACGGCAGAATCACCCGTGATGCAGACGGCAACTTTACCGGTGTTGTTGAGGATAAGGACTGCACCCCCGAGCAGAAGGAAATCAAGGAGCTGAACGTTGGCGTTTACGCATTCAAGTCCCGTGCTCTTTTTGAGAACTTGGAGAACTTGAAGAACAACAACGCCCAGGGCGAGTACTACCTGACCGATGTTCCGAAGATTCTGATGGAGCAGAACCGTAAGGTCGGCACCTTCACCATCGAAAGCGATATTGAAATCGTCAGTGTCAACACCCCCGAGGACTTGGCATTCGTCGAAGCAGAACTGAAGAAAGCAGAGGCATAATCCCATGGCTATTAAGTTTGGTACCGGTGGTTGGCGCGCCATCATCGGTGATGAGTTTATTAAAGAGAATATCTGCCTGCTTGCCCAAGCAGTTGCAGAGGATATGGAACCGGGCAAGGACGCGGTCGTCATCGGCTATGACCGTCGCTTCCTGTCGGACACCGCCGCCATCTGGGCGTCGGAAGTCTTTGCAGGCAACGGCATCAAGGTCTGGTTTGTAGACCGCATCGCTCCGACTCCCTTGGTCATGTTCGGTGTCAAGGACTTGGAGACCAAGTATGGCATGGCCATCACCGCCAGCCATAACCCTGCCGCATACAACGGCATCAAGCTCTTTACCGCAGGTGGCCGTGACGCTTCGGCAGAAACCACGGTAAAGTTTGAAGAAATTTTAGCCAAGGGCGTTACCGTCAAGGCCATGCCCTTTGAAGAAGGTCAGGAAAAAGGCCTGATTGAAATGGCAGACATCTATAACCGCTATATCGACAGCATCATCGACATGATCGATATGAAGGCGATTCGCAAAAAGCAGTTAAAGATTTTACTGGACCCCATGTTCGGTGTCAGCCGTACCTCTTTGCAGACCGTTTTAATGACCGCTCGTTGCGATGTAGACATCATTAACGACCGTCATGACGCACTCTTCGGTGGTAAGCTCCCTGCGCCTACCGAGAACACCCTGTCCGACCTGCGCGACCGCGTAGTTCAGGAGCATTATGACCTGGGTATCGCCACCGACGGTGACGCAGACCGCATCGGTATCATTGACCGTGACGGCAACTACATCAAGCCCAACGAGATTTTGGCACTGCTCTATTACTACTTAATGAAGTATAAGGGTCAGCGTGGCGCGGTGGTCCGCAACATCGCCACCACCCATTTATTAGACCGCATTGCTGAGGACTTTGGTCAACAGTGTCTGGAAGTCCCTGTCGGCTTTAAGCACATCTCTTCGGGAATGGAGGAGACCGACGCCATCATCGGTGG
>JAGAUM010000026.1 GCA_017620795.1 Clostridia bacterium | reverse complement strand
TTTTTATTCGTCTTCGTCAAAGATTTTGACCGACTCGTCAACGATAACTTCGTCCAAACAATACTTACTTTTTACAATCGGTTCGCGGTGCATCCACTTACCACGGGTAAAGTCGGGAACCTGAACCGGTGCACCACCCTGAGCAATGGACGCCTCGGACAGCGGAGCGATTGCCATCAGTGCCAAGGTATCATAAGCGTCGATGGGGGTGTTGGTGCCGTTTTTCACACTTTCGATAAAGGCGCGGCAAACCAGCCAGTCGATACCGCCGTGACCGCCACGTTCGCCCAAGCGAACATATTCTTCGTGTAAGGGGTGGTCATACTTGGCGAACATCTCCTCCTCGTTATCAAAGAGGTCAGCTTGTTCTTCCATGCCGTCAAAGTAAAGTACCCGACGCTCCTCAGTATACATGCCATCCACACCGCGGACGGTGAAGTTTCTGCTATAAAAGGGTCGGGGCAGGGTGGTATCCAAACAAAGACGGATGGTCTCACCGTTCTGGCAGGTGATAACCGTGTTGATGATATCCCCCTGCTTATAGTCGATGTTGGCATAGTAGTTGTCCTTGCCCAAAATCTTACCTGCAGCGTCCTTTAAGCCACGGGCTTTGGAAGCGAAGGAGCTTAAGGTCAGCATCTTGTTGCCACGGTTGATGCCTAAAATCTTCATGATCGGACCCAGCTCGTGGGTAGGATACTGTTCGCAGTTCCGATGGATATAAGACTGGATGCGATAGTGACTCTTCTCCCCTTCAACGCCCTTGATACGGTCATAGTTCTCGTCACGGAGGAGGTCTTCTGCAGGCAGATGGTGATGGTATCCGCCTTCGCAGTGAACAATCTCACCGAACAGACCTTTTTTGGCAACATTCAGTGCCATCATTTCACGGCGGGAGTAACAGCAGTTTTCCAGCATCATCAAGGGAACCTTGGTCTCCTCGTAAGCTTCTAACAAGCGGAAGCACTCAGAAAGTTCAAAGGCGCACCCCACTTCGATGGCGGTGTATTTCCCTGCACGAAGGGCCTTTTCTGCCATTTCAGCACGGTCTTCCCAACCGGTCATAATCATAACAGCATCGATTTCTGGGTCTTTTAAAACCTCTTCATAATGGTGGGTGCGTTTAGGGGCCGGTCTGCCCATCTCGACCAAAAGCTCGGTCGCCCGATCCAACGCCCGATCACGGATATCACAAATAATCGGGAATTCTACGTCCTTCATATGACGCAGGCAATCCTGCAGAACCCAACAGGCACGTCCGCCACAACCTACATAAGCAATTTTTACTGTTTTCTTCATCATCATTTTCCTCTTATTCCTGGTCGTCAAAAATCTTGACCGACTCGTCCACGACTACCTTATCAAGGCAATACTTGCTTTCTACAATCGGTTCACGGTGCATCCACTTGCCACGGGTAAAGTCGGGAATCTGAACCGGTGCGCCACCCTGTGCAATGGACGCCTCGGACAGCGGAGCGATTGCCATCATTGCCAAGGTGTCATAAGCATCGATGGGGGTGTTGGTGCCGTTTTTAACGCTTTCAATAAAGGCGCGGCAAACCAACCAGTCGATACCGCCGTGACCGCCACGCTCGCCCAGACGGTTGTACTCTGCATGCAAGGGATGGTCATACTTCTCATACATTTCCTTTTCATTGTCAAAAAGGTCGGCTTGTTCTTCCATGCCGTCAAAGTAAAGTACCCGACGTTCTTCGGAATACATGCCATCTACACCGCGGACGGTGAAGTTTCTGCTATAGAAGGGACGGGGCAGGGTGGTATCCAGACACAGACGAATGGTCTCCCCGTTTTGACAGGTGATGATGGTGTTAATTACATCGCCCTGCTTATAGTCGATATTGGCATACATATTATCCTCGCCCAACTGCTTCTTTGCTGCGTCCTTTAAGCCACGGGCTTTGGAAGCAAAGGAGCTTAAGGTCAGCATCTTGTTGCCACGGTTGATGCCTAAAATCTTCATAATCGGGCCCATCTCATGGGTGGGATACTGCTCACAGTTCCGATGGATATAAGACTGGATACGATAGTGGCTCTTCTCCCCTTCGATACCCTTGATGGGGTCATGGTTTTCGTCACGGAACAGGTCTTCTTCGGGCAGGTGGTGATGGTATCCGCCTTCACAGTGGACAATTTCGCCGAACAAGCCTTGCTTTGCTACATTGATTGCCATCATTTCGCGACGGGAATAACAGCAGTTTTCCAGCATCATCAAAGGAACCTTAGTTTCTTCATAGGCTTCTAA
>JAGAUM010000241.1 GCA_017620795.1 Clostridia bacterium | reverse complement strand
GCTTATTATGCCTCAAAATCCTATGTTCTGCGGCTATCCCAAGCCTTGGCGGAAGAACTGCGTCAGGCAGGGAGTAAGGTGCAAATCAGCGTGTTGTGCCCTGGGCCCGTACATACCGAGTTTTCTCAGGTCGCCAAAGTCAATTTTGGTGACGGTTCTGAAAAGACCCGCGGTATTGTACTGACCAGCAAAGAGGTTGCAGCCTATGCGATAAAGAAACTGTTCGCAGGAAAGCAGGTTATCGTTCCAGGGTTTTTGATGCGCGTGGCGGTTGCATTGCGTCATTTCCTTTCGGATAAACTGCTTGCCAAAGTGGTATACCTCATCCAAAGTAAGAAGTGTGTGATTAAAGAATGAACTACACTGATAAACTGTTTGACTTTGATAATGTTTTTTCCAGCGGACAGATGGAAATTCCATTGGGAGAGTTGTATCAGGTTGCGGAGCTTTCTTTGATTCGTGACGGAGTCATCGGTCAGCATGTCCAGCAATGTGATGAAATTACCTATGTCGTTTCGGGCAGTTGTAAGGTGTATTCGGATGACACCTGTTATGACATGAATGCAGGGGATATTCACTTTGTAAAGCAAGGGTGCGAGCATCAGATTGTGGCATCTTCCCATGAGAATTTGCGCTATATCTGTTTTGCCTTTTTCCCCAATAAGGCGCATCCTGCCAACGTGGCATTTTCTGCTGCGAGAGCAGAAAAACCTCATTTTGTAATACGGGATAATGGCATGGTAAAAACCTTGTCCGAGTATCTGATACGCGAGCTCTATCAAAAAGATGACCTATCGGCAGAAATGGTGCAGTGTTATCTTTCGCAGATTCTGATTACCATGTCGCGGATTTTAGCGGGCAAGACCATCGACTACCGCGAGGCAGGGGATAAGAAGTCATCTTACTACGTCATGTATAAGCTGCTTCGTTATCTGGATAACGAATATTTGCAGATTACAAGCATCAAGGCGGTTGCAGACAAGCTTTCTTACAGCGAGTATTATTTGTCCCACCTGTTCCGCGAGAAGATGGGCATGACCATCAAAGAATATATCTTAAAAAAGAAGATTGCCCACGGAGCAGACCTGCTAAAACGCAGTTCGTTGACGGTGGAGGAAATTGCAGAACAAGTGAATTTTTCTTCTGCACACGCCTTCAGAAGAGCGTTTAAGCAGATTGTATCACTGACACCAAGCGAATACAAGAATCAAAAATGACCGCAATTTTTGTACCCTATAATCACAAGATTTTCTCTTGTGATTATAGGGTCTTTTTGTTATAGTAAACTTGAGCAGTATAAAAAAGGAGGAAATGAAAATGAAAGTTGCAATTATCGGTTGCGGAACGATTGCCAACGCTTCGCATATTCCCTCGTATTTGGCAAACCCCAAGGCGGAAATCAAGTATTTCTGCGATATTATCCCCGAGCGCGCTTCTGCCGCAGTAGAAAAGTACGGTTGTGGCACTGCTATTACCGATTATAAAGTGGCACTGGATGATCCTGAAATTGAAGCAATTTCTGTTTGCACTCCCAACAAGGTACATTCGATTATTACCATCGAAGCGTTAAAGAAGGGCAAAAACGTTCTTTGCGAAAAGCCTGCGGCACGCATCTATTCCGAAGCACTAGAAATGCAACAGGCTCAGCATGAAACGGGTAAGATTTTAAATATCGGTGTGGTGAACCGTTTCAATACCGCTGTGAATAAAATGAAAGAACTGATTGATGGCGGTGAGCTGGGCGAAATCTATCAGGTTTATGTCAGCTTCCGTAGCTATCGTAGCATCCCTGGATTGGGCGGCCCCTTCACCACAAAAGAAATTGCCGGTGGCGGTGTTTTAATTGACTGGGGCGTACATTTCCTGGATATCGTTATGTATTGCTGTGGCGACCCTGCAGCCAAGACGGTCAGCGCAGAAAAGTTCTCCAAGCTGGGCAAGCCGATTGAGGACTATGTGTATGTGGATATGTGGGCGAGCGAGGCAGATAAGAACGGCACTTTTGATGTCGAAGAAGGAATTACCGGCATCATCCGTACCGATGGCCCTGTTATTACCTTCAATGGTGCTTGGGCACAAAACATCGGTGAGTCGGAAATGTATATTGACTTTATGGGCACCAAGGGTGGCATCCGCTTACAGTACGGCGGTGATTTTACCTTCTATTCCACTCATAACGGAATGCTGAGTGAGACGAAGTATGCATTTAAGAAACGGGACCATTTCCAAAACGAAATTGACAGTTTCATCGACTGCATCGAAAGTGGCGAAAAGCTACCTTCTCATATTGATACCAATATCGTTACTGCTAAGATGATGGACGCTATTTATCGCTCGGCAGAAGAGCATAAGGAGGTTGTCCTGTGAAAAAAATCGGGTTTATCGACTATTTTCTGTACGAAGGACACGCCATCGCTTATCCCGATCTGATTAAAAAGTATGGCGAAGGTCGCTATGAGGTTGCTTATGCCTATGCTTATACCGAGAGTCCCAAAGACGGCCCTTCCAACCAGGATTGGGCAGATAAAAACGGCGTAACCCTTTGTGACACCATCGAAGAAGTCGTTGAAAAAAGCGACGTTTTGATGGTTTTGTCTCCCGATAACCCCGAGATGCACGAAGAGCTTTGCCAATTGCCCTTAAAGTCGGGCAAGCTGGTCTATGTGGATAAGACCTTTGCTCCTGATAAAAAGACCGCGGAGCGGATTTTTGCCCTTGCGGATGCTTGCGGCACCAAGTGCTATTCCAGCTCGGCATTGCGTTTTGCTACCGAATTGCAGGAGATTGACAAGAGCCGCATTAGCAAGATTTACAGTGAAGGTCAACCGCCCTTTGACATCTATTTGATTCATCAGATTGAACCGATTGTCATCTTGATGCAGACTCCTGCGAAACGGGTTATGGCTATTGGCG
>JAGAUM010000240.1 GCA_017620795.1 Clostridia bacterium | reverse complement strand
GATCTTGCGTTATGCTCCATACTCGCATTCTGGTGCGGTGGTGATGCCGAGCAGATGGACAGGCTTTTCAGGACTTCTTGCTTGATGCGTGAAAAATGGGAACGCGAGGACTATCGCACCGCGACACTTGATAAAGCGATCAGCTCGGCAACCGAATTTTACACGCCTATCATCACGTCGGCAGCGGACGATTTTAATACCACCACAGAACGCCTGGGTGAGCTTGATCCCGCCAACAACAAACGCTACAGCAACGGAGACATCGGCTTTGGCAGACTCTTTGCAGATATGTATAAAGATATTGCGCGGTATGTGCCGGAACGCAAGAAATGGTACATATTTGACGGCAAGCGATGGGTTGCAGACGTGGGAGGACTTATGGCAATGGAACTCGCAAAGGAATTGTCCGATGTGCTCCTTGTATACACCTCAACAATAAGAGATGAAACGCGACGTTCGGTTTTCCTTGAAGTCTGCAAGAAATGGATTCAACGCCGTTTCCGTGAGACATATCTCAAAGAAGCGCAAAGCGTATATCCCGTCAGTATGGCGAAGTTCGATACCGACCGTTATCTCCTGAACTGCAATAATGGAACGCTCGACCTGCGCACGATGGAGTTCCGTGAACATCGCCCCGAGGATTTTCTCACCAAAATGACTTCGGTCGACTATATCCCATCCGCAACAAGTTCCCGCTTTATCAAGTTCATCGATGAGATCACAAGCCATGATGCTGAAAAAGCATTGTTCTTACAAAAGGCTCTCGGCTACGGCATCAGCGGTGATACGCGGTATGAGTGTCTTTTCTTCCTCTATGGAGAACTCACTCGCAACGGCAAAGGAACGCTTATGGAAAGTTGTCTCTCGGTGCTTGGTGATTACGGACGAGCTGTCCGCCCCGAAACCATCGCACAGAAAAACAATACAAACAGCCAGGCACCGAGTGAGGATATCGCAAGACTTGCGGGTATTCGCTTTGCCAACATCTCCGAACCGAGCAGAAGGTTGCTCTTAAACGCCGCGCAAGTCAAGAGTATGACGGGTAATGATACGATGAATGCTCGTTTCCTTAATGAAAACTCCTTCGACTTCAAACCCCAATTCAAGCTCTATATCAATACCAACTACCTTCCCGTTATCAGCGACATGACCCTCTTCCATAGCGGACGTGTGGTGATCATACCTTTTAACCGCCATTTTGAGGAATGGGAGCAAGACCGAACTCTCAAAGAGGAGTTTTCCAAGCCTGCTACCCAAAGTGCCATTTTGAATTGGCTGGTGGAGGGATATGACTTACTTCGTAAAGAAGGCTTGAAGCCTCCGTCAGCGGTGGTAGATGCCACTTGTGCCTACTCTCACGAAAGCGACAAAATGGCGCAGTTTGCCGAAGAGTGCCTTGAGGCGGACAGCAATGGAGAGGTTCGCAGTTCGGTTGTTTATGATGCATACCGCCAATGGTGCTATGCAAACGGATGCTTTTGCGAAAACAGCCGAAACTTCACCAATGAACTCCGCAAGTTCGGCAAGATAGAACGCAGAAGACCGAAGGATGGTGGAGAAAAGACCACGTTGCTTATCGGCTATCGGATGAAAAAAGAAACCGATTCGCTGTTTGCATAAACACACCGGGGCAGAACGTGGCTGAATTTTATAGGAGCTTCTATATTTTCCCTATAAGAAAAAGGTCTGTAAATATCTGCCACAATCTGCCCCGAGCAGGAAAGGAGGCGATGCCTATGATTGTGTTAGATATGCCCACCCCCGGTCAAATCTCTACAGCTTTTTAATTTGACAGCGGGCTGGGGCTTTCACGCACAAAAACGAAAAAACAAAGGGGGTATTACCCCTAAAAACAAACAAATCAAAAATTGGAGGATTTTCTATGAAATTTAAGCCTGTTTACAACAAAAAATTCCGTGTTACCGCATCTGACAGAGATGCATTCTCGACCAAGGACTATACCTGTATGT
>JAGAUM010000239.1 GCA_017620795.1 Clostridia bacterium | reverse complement strand
GGAGGTTTTTTATGACAAATATTGAAAATTATCTTTCTATTGCAAGACGTCAGGGCTATGAAAGGGTGCCTGCCGAATTTAATATGTGCCCCGACCTCGCAAAAAGATTCCAAGCGTACTGCCAGGAAACCGGATTCTCTTTCCGTCCCTCTGTAGTCGCAGTTCCCGATATCGTTCCAAAAGTTGCAAAAGCAGAGGATTTTTTGAAATTTTTTGATCACGGATTTAAAGAGGGCACGGTGCTTGACCCGTACGGTGTAGCGCATGAGCCGGGGAGTGCCGCCGCATTTCATATGCGAAAAATGCATTTCCCGCTCGCAAACTTTGACAGCCCCGAGCAGATTTTGACCTACCCGTTCCCGGATTATACCAACGCCGATGCCACAGCGCAACGTGCCGCCGTGCAGGCTGCACATAAAGAGGATCTGGTGGCGGTCGGGGATATGCAATGCACCGTTTGGGAGCGTGCTTGGTATATGCGCGGCATGGAAAATCTGATGGCGGACATGATGCTGGAAGATCCGATAGCCGAGGCCTTGCTGGACCGCGTAACCGATATTTCGGTTCTTCGTGCCGAAAGTTATGTAAGAAGCGGGGTTGATGTGCTGTTTTTGGGGGATGATATCGGCATGCAGCATACCATCATGATGAGCGAAGAACTCTATTGCAAGTGGCTCCAACCTCGCTTGGCACGCGTGATTGCGGCGGCGCGCGCAATCAACCCCAACATTATTGTATTTTATCATTCCTGCGGGTTCGTGACGCCCATGATTCCGCATTTGATTGATGCGGGTATTGACGTATTGAACCCCGTCCAGCCCGAGTGTATGAAATTTGAGGAGATTCACGAACAGTACGGCGACAAGCTCTCCTTCCACGGTACGATAGGCACGCAAACCACCATGCCGTTCGGCACACCCGAGGAGGTCAAGCGTGAGGTTTGGAAAAATCTTGACATTGCGGGAGACCGCGGCGGGCTTTTCGTTGGGCCTACCCATATGCTGGAGCCCGAAGTTCCCGTGGAGAATGTGGTTGCCTATATTGAAGCTTGTCGGGAGTATAGCAAATCCTGACGGTCATAACAGAGTGGCCACGGGATTTTATAAACTTTCCCAACATAAAAAAACACCGCTATGCGGTGTTTTTTTAAAAGGAAGGCGAATGGCGCTTGGGTTCTTACAGGCCGTTAAAATACAGCTTCAACATTTCCTCTTGGTATTCCTTGGGGGTGCAGTGAACGCGCTCCTTAAAGAGCTTGTTAAAATGCGACTGCGAGCAAAAACCGAGCTGCATGGCGATGTCGGTGAAGGAGGCGCTTTGTCGGGCAATGAGAATTCTCGCCTGCTCAATCCTCTTTTGCAAAACATACTCGTAAGGAGATATACCAAATTCCTTCTGAAAGACGGTTCTTATATGATTGGGGGAGGCATGGATTTCCCGAGAAAGCACGCAAAGAGAACAGGACTCGCGAAAATGGGCATCCAAATAGGCTTGCGTGTCGAGGGCGATTTTGGAATGTTTGACCGCTGCTTTGCCGAATTCGGTATCCGTGCCAAAGCGTTTACAGCAATACAGAATATCGTAAAACAGGGCGTTGAGCATGAGCGGATCCGGCGGTAGAACTTCGCGGAGCCAGATTTGCCCCAACTGCTCAAATTGCCGAAGCAGATGTTCGGTTACTTGCTCGGATTGTAAATACACGCATTCGGGAAACCCGTCAAGAAGTTCGGTGAGCGCCTTTGGAATACCCGCTTGCGGATAAATACGAATATAACGGCATCTTACAGGAAGCTTGCTGTGCCGTTTTTGGTTCGGTTTTACGAGGAGCAGCATCCCTCTTTTTACAGGGTGGGAATTGCCGTCAACAAAGCTGGTTCCTCCGTCCGCGTCAAACAGCTCGATTTCGTAATCCAAAACAGTGCGCTCTTGCGTTTCGTCTGTGTTTTTAAAATGCTTTTCGGAATCAAAAAATCCGCAAAACATCTGCTCTTTTGCAATCATAAAGAATCTCCGTAACCGTTAAATTATGATATGAATTTGTTAAAATAAGATAGTATATTCCTTTATTCCGTGATAATATTATATCATACAATACATGGAACAGCAAGTATATTCATCATTGAAGGAGGAAATAAAATGAAGAGATTTGAAGTAAAAGACCACGAACCCAGCTTTCTGCCGGAGGGGGAGTGGCAGCTCGTTTGGGCAGATGAGTTTGACGGAACCGAGCTTGACCGTACAAAATGGGGTTTTCGTCTGAATTTTTGGGGCGAGCGCTTTGATGCTTACACCGATCAGGGGATCGTGCTGGACGGTGACAGCCATATTGAACTGCACAGAACCGAAAAAGACGGCAGATATGTCTCTCCCCAGCTCCAAACAGGTTCCAACTCGTTTGACATCCCCAAAGGGGATACGGACAACCCGTGGCAGCAAAAAGAAATTTGGCCTCTCGGACAGTTGGAGCCGCCCAAGTTCGTCCATCTGTACGGATACTATGAGTGCCGCTGTAAATTCCAGAGGGACCCCAAAACCATGTGGAGTGCGTTTTGGACACAGTCCCCCACCATCGGCGCACGGTTTGAGCCGGAATGGTGCGGAATCGAGTCGGATATTATGGAATTTTTCCATAAAGGGGAAGCAACCACCGGCAACATCTACGGCGGTTACGGAAAACAGTTCAGACAAGAGGGCAGAGTCACATACCAATTGGAAGATACCGAGGACGGCTGGCATTACTTCGGTATGGATTGGTCGCCCGACGGCTATGTATTCTACTGCGACGGCAAGGAGGTTTCCCGTTGCAGCGGTCATGTCTCTCATGTGCCGCAGTTTGTTTTGCTGACCACCGAGGTGCAGGGATACCGCTGGACCGAGCAGACAAAGGAAAGCGCGGAACATATTCCTTACGACATCCAAGATGCCTTTGTTGATGATGCGTTTATCGTCGATTTTGTGAGAGTGTTTGACAAAATCGG
>JAGAUM010000238.1 GCA_017620795.1 Clostridia bacterium | reverse complement strand
GGCTACGGCTCCGCACGCTTCTGCCCTGATGGAATGCCAAGGCGCAAAAAGAGCAACAACCAAAGCAACCGCGGTTGGAGGTGAGGCTGAACTCCACCTCGGATAAAGCAGGGACGCCCCCCTCTTTGTCATAGGACGGGTGCCAGGTTCGGGTATAGGGCAGGGCATAGACCGCATCCAGCTCCTCTTGCTCTAACGGGGGCATGGGGGGATTTTGCACCAAATACCCGTTTTTATGAGGCTGAATCAGGCGGTTTCCTGAGATGGCGTCGATGTTCTGGTACTGGATTTGTACCGATCTGGCGTATTCTTTCTTGCTTTCGCTGACCGCCTCGAAAGACGGCAAAAACTCTCCCTCGGGAGGGGTTTTGGTGTAATAGGCAGTACCACGAACCTCGGTAATTTCGGAGACGGGGGTACCGTCACGCAGGGCATCGGCAATCTGGAGAACCGCCTTTTCGCCCATGCCATAGATTAAAAGGTCGGCTTGGGCGTCTAACAAGACCGAGCGACGAACCTTGTCGCCCCAGTAGTCATAGTGGGCAAAGCGACGCAGGCTGGCTTCAAGTCCACCAATGATGACAGGGATGTCTCCAAAGGCTTCACGCACGCGGTTGCCATAGACGTTGACCGCCCGAGGCGGACGCATTCCTGCCTTGCCACCGGGGGAATAAAAGTCTTCCCGACGGGGCTTTTTGGCGGCGGTATAGGCATTGACCATGGAGTCGATATTGCCCGATGAAATGAGCACGCCCAACCGCGGACGGCCTAAAACCTTGAAGTTCTCGGCACTGCGCCAGTCGGGCTGAGCCAGTACGGCAACGCGATAGCCTGCCGCCTCCAAAACACGGGTGATAATGGCGTGTCCGAAGGTGGGATGGTCTACATACGCGTCACCGCTGATATACAAAAAGTCATAGGTATCCCAAACCCGACGGCGAAGCTCGTCCTTCGTGGTGGGCAGAAATTGGGTGTTCATTATTCCCTCCGCATGAGAAGCTCGCTCAGCTCGTCACGGGTGATTAAGACGGTGCGGGGCTTGCTTCCTTCATAAGGACCGACATAGCCGTGGTCCTCTAACTGGTCGATGATCCGTGCGGCACGAGCATAGCCTACCTTGATTTTCCGTTGAAGCAAGGTAGCAGAGGCTTGTCCGCTTTCGACGCAAGCTTCCAAGGCTTCGTAGAACTGTTCGTCCATCTCGTCTTCTTCGTTACGGTCATCGTTATTACCTGCGGAGACGCCGTTTTCGATATGCTCGATAATATCGTCCTGGTAGACGGCAGTGTAGTTGCCCTTGACGAACTTGACTACCGCTTCCACCTCACTCTCAGTGATAAAGGCTCCCTGCATACGCTGAGGCTTTGCGGCGCCGACAGGGTAATAAAGCATATCGCCCTTGCCCAACAGTTTTTCGGCACCTGCCACGTCCAAGATGGTACGGGAGTCGACCTGCGAGGAAACCTTAAAGGCGATTCGGGACGGGATGTTGGCTTTGATGATACCCGTAATGACGTCAACCGAGGGACGCTGGGTAGCGATAACCAGATGCATACCTGCGGCACGCGCCATCTGCGCCAGACGGCAGATATGGTCTTCTACGTCCTTGGGGGCAACCATCATCAGGTCTGCCAACTCGTCGATGATAATGACGATGTTGGGGAGTTTTTCCATTCTGGGCTCGGCAAAGTCATTGTCGGTCTCCAGTTCCCCTTCCATGAAGCTCTGCTCCTCTACCTTGGCATTGTAGCCCTTGATGTCACGGACCTTATGCTCGGCAAAGAGGTTGTAACGACGGGTCATTTCCGCAACCGCCCAGCCCAGTGCACCTGCCGCCTTTTTCGGCTCGGTCACGACGGGAATCAGCAGATGGGGAATGCCATTATAAACGCCCAGCTCGACCACCTTGGGGTCGACCATGAGTAAGCGCACATCCTCAGGCGAGGACTTGTAAAGCAAGCTGATGATTAAGGTGTTGATACATACGCTCTTACCCGAACCGGTAGCACCTGCGATAAGCAGATGGGGCATGGAGCCGATATCGGAGACCACAGGGTTTCCGCCAATGTCCCGACCCAAAACAAAGGACAGGGGCGAGCCTGCGTTGGCGAAAACAGGGTTGTCCAGTACTTCACGGATGTAAACAGCGGCAACAGCGGTGTTGGGCACTTCGATGCCAACGGCGGCTTTGCCGGGGATAGGCGCTTCGATACGGACACCACGCGCTGCCAGGTTCAGGGCGATATCGTCTGCCAGGTTCACAATCTTGCTGACCTTGACGCCCGAATGGGGTTGCAGTTCATAACGGGTGACCGAGGGACCATGGCTGACCCCTAACAAGGTGGTCTCTACACCGAAGCTTTTTAAGGTGGCAACCAGCTTTTCTGCGGTCTGGTTGACAGCGGCTTCGGAGAAGGTGTCCTTGGATTCCTTGCGATTTAACAGGGAAATGGGCGGGAAGATATAGCCTGTCTGGACCGGCTTGTCCGCAATTTCTGCCGCCACTTCTTCGGGGGCAACAGGCGGAGTGTCATCCTCTTCTTCGACGACAGGTTCTTCTTCCAGAACTTCTTCTAACTCAATCTGCTCGCCCTGAGGGGCTTCGGGGCGGGTGTCGGGGATGTCAATGGGTTCATGGACAAAGATGGGGGTCTTTTCCTCCACCTCTGCCTTGGGTTCTTTTTCACGGCGTTTCTTGCGGGGACGCTCCTCCTCTTCTTCCGCTTCCAAACGCTCACGACGGTCGTCAATAAAGGCTTGACGGCTTTCCTGAAGCTTGTGATAGATGGTCGATAGGGACAGGTTGGTCACCAACAGAACAAAGACGACGCACAGGCACAGAAGCACAACCAGTGCGCCCCAGAAGCTGACCAGGCTCTTTAAGCCGTAAGCGATACAGCCGCCTAAAAAGCCACCGCCAATCATGTTCATACCTTCACGGTAGAAGGTGCCTGCGTCGAAACTGCCCATATAACCGCCGATTAAGTGGAAGAGTCCGCAGACAGTTAAGAACAGTGCGCCCCAAAAGATGTACTGATAGGGCACGGCGCCTTTGTGGCGTAAGTAGTGGATGAGCCCTACAAATAAG
This sequence comes from Clostridia bacterium, assembly GCA_017620795.1. Classification (GTDB taxonomy): domain Bacteria; phylum Bacillota; class Clostridia; order RGIG8785; family RGIG8785; genus RGIG8785. Next base: position 2,142 of record JAGAUM010000238.1, on the reverse strand, counting down.
ACCAAGGGCAGTGCCATCACAGGCAAGCCGAAGGTGCCCAGCATAAACTGCTTGATGGCGTTGCCGACAATGCCTGCATCCGTTAAGTAACAGCACAATCCTAAAAGGACGGACAGGGCAAAGCCCACGACCAGAATAATCTCCGCCTTTTTACGGGTGAAGGTGCTCTGCTTCTTTTGAGCCAATACCTCTTTTTTTCTGCTTTTGGTGGTTTTTCGTTTTGCCATGACCTTGCTCCTTTATTTGTTCTTTCCGTTTTCCAGACGGCGGATTGCCGATTCCAATTCGTTCATTGCGTTGCCGTAAGCCGACCAATCGCTCTGGGCGTTGGACTCACGGACTTGGTCATACGCTTGCACCACCGCGTCGATTAAATCGTTTAAATCTGTCTGGCTTTCTTCGGGGGCGGTGATGATATTTCCTGCGCTGATTAAGGCGCTTAGACAGTCGCTTACATTGTTGCGGACGACCACCCGCTTGCCGTTGCCCATCGCAACCGCTACCAAGCGTTTTTCGCCTGTGGCAGCGTTGTTATAAAGGGGTGTGGCATAAAGCAGGCAATGGTTTAAAAAGACGGGCGAGACCTGACCGCAGGTGATGTTCAAGCCTGCTGCCTGCCAGTTGGCTTGGCGCAGTAAGTAGTCCTGATTGGTTGCAAGACTGCTGATAAAGGCTTGGGGGGTCATCTGGGTCTGACCTTCGGAAAAGACGTATAAAACCATGCGGTCACGGTTCCAGGAACTACTATCACGCAAAAATACCGCGGTCACGTTGGTGCCACTCTTATCCGTATAGACGGTCATCAAGACCGGAGTTTGTTGCAGGGTGTCCTGAGCGTCGGGCAAAGAGACCCAGGTGGGAATGGGGTCTAAACGCTTTGCCTCTTCTCCGTTATAGGAGACTTTGGCGCAGTTCCATGCGCCCTGACGGAGGTAAAAGCGTTGTAAGTCGGTTTCATGGTACTGCTCTAACACCTGCATCTGAAGCTTATACAAAAGCTCTGGGGCACGGCGTTGTGCCGCCACCGATTCGGGCAGGGGCTCGGCAGTAAAGAGGGTGGGATAAATCTTTTGATAGGTGTTGGAAATGGGCTCATGCCCGTGGCGGTAGAAGGTCACGGTGCCGTTGTAGGCGTCTACCGTGACGGTTGCCACATTGCGGATATAGTTCACACCGTCAAAGGTCTGGGCAAAGGGGTAACGGTCGGTCACCGCATAAGCTTCGCACACCCATAAAACGTCCCCTTGGTCGGTGACGATGGGGTACGGGGTGTCATAGCGGAAGAAGGGCGCCAGACGGTTCAAACGGTCGGAAATTTTGCGGTTTAAGAGCCCGATGTCGGTATCGGTTACAGCGGAAGAGGTGCTTCCGTGGTTGTGTAGCAGGTAAGCGGCACGGTTTAAGAAGGTCAGCTTGATACCTGCGTTGCCGTTGTAGTCGGACGGAGAAAGCACCAAGGATTCGGAGGCGTTGGGGCTGAAATACAGTGCATTGTTCCGAATCTCGGGCAGTGCGGCGTTATGGGTTTGGGTGGGGATTCCTTCCATCAGCAGTAGGGGGTTGCCCTCTGCATCGGTACGGGAAGCATAGCCCATGAGTAAGCCCTCGCCATGTCCAGAGGGACTGGCAGACTCACGGGTGGAGGTATAGATTAATGTCGGTGTTTCGCCAATCATCATTTGGCGGTACTGGGCAGAGGTCAGGTAGTAAGACTCCCCTGCTTTGTACTGGGACAGGGTTTCGGCAGAGGTGTCTGCCAGCTTTAGGTTATTCAGCGCCGTAACAGCAGACGGGTCGGTCTGCAAGGTGTCCTTGGTAAAAGCACCCACGGCGGTATCGTTGACATTTAAGAGGAATTCCAAATCAAAGCCCCGACGGGTCAGGTACCAGTTGGTTTCGATACTGGTCTTTTGCAAGGCAAAGGCGTTGGGTTTGACCACGAAAGAGTCGGTCAGGCGCGCCGCTGCCAAAGTAGCTAAAAGGCAGACCGGGAAAACCAACAGGGTTAAAAGCACACGCTTAAACTGCTTTTTTAAGAAGAAGAAGGCGGCAACGCCCAACAGTGCCACCACGAAATAAGGTGCGATGCGGTAGTAAACGCCCCAGACGTACATATCGGTATAACCTGCGCCCGTCAGCCCG
>JAGAUM010000237.1 GCA_017620795.1 Clostridia bacterium | reverse complement strand
CTCTTTCGGGAGCGGATGGATGAAAAGGGTTTAAAGCCCGAGGACATCCATGGCGTAGAGGACCTGCACAAACTGCCGTTTTCGTATAAGCAGGACCTGCGTGACTATTATCCTTACGGATTGTTTGCAGAGCCCTTGACCAACATCTGTCGCGTTCACGCTTCCAGTGGCACCACGGGTAAACAGATTGTTGTTGGCTATACTAAAAACGACTTAAAGATTTGGAATGATTGCGTCGCCCGTCAGCTTTGCGCAACAGGCGCAGACAAAGACTCCATCGTTCAGGTTTCTTACGGCTACGGACTCTTTACCGGTGGCTTGGGTCTGCACGGTGGTGCACAACACATCGGTGCAACGGTCATCCCCAGCTCTTCGGGCAATACCCAGCGCCAGATTCAGACTATGATTGACTTTAAGGCAACGGTCTTGGGCTGTACCCCGTCTTATGCCCTGTATCTGGGTGAGACCATCAATGAGATGGGACTTAAGAATCAGCTGTCCCTAAAGGCTGGCATCTTCGGCGCAGAGCCCTGGACTGAGGAAATGCGTAAGCAGATTGAAGAAAAACTGGGCATCAAAGCCTATGACATTTATGGCTTGTCCGAGATTATGGGCCCCGGTGTTTCTTATGAATGTTCGGAGCAGAAGGGTATGCACGTTTGTGAAGACCATTTCATTCCCGAAATTATCGACCCTCAGACCGAGGAAGTCCTGCCCTACGGCGAAGTGGGTGAGCTGGTCTTTACCACCATCACCAAAGAAGGCTTCCCGCTGATTCGTTATCGTACCCGTGACCTGTGTAAGCTGGACATCAGCCCCTGTGGTTGCGGACGTACCCATGTACGGATGTGCAAGCCCATGGGCAGAAGCGACGATATGCTGATTATCCGCGGTGTTAACGTATTCCCCTCCCAGATTGAAGAAGTGCTCTTAAAGACGGGTGGCGGTATTACCCCCAACTATCAGCTGTTGATTGACCGTGTCAACCACTCGGATACCTTAGAGGTTCAGGTTGAAATGTCCGAGGCCCTCTTTGCCGATGACATCAAGTCCATCGAGCAGAAGAAGAACGAGATTCAGAACCAGTTAAAGAGTATTTTGGGTCTGTCTGCCAAGGTTACTTTGGTGAACCCCAAAGCCATTGCCCGTTCGGAAGGCAAGGCAAAACGCATTGTCGATTTGAGAAAGTTACACTAAGGAGGTCGAACCATGGAACTGAAACAATTATCTGTATTCGTTGAAAACAAGTCGGGTGCAGTTTCTTCTGTACTGGACACCTTAAGTGAACATCATGTAGACCTTTATGCCTTGTCCATCGCTGACACGGCGGACTTTGGTATCCTGCGCCTCATTGTCCGTGACCCGGAAGAAGTAGCAAAACTGCTCCGTGAAATCGGTTTTATTACCAAAATCAATAAGGTGCTTGCCATCGCTGTAGACGACCGTCCCGGCGGTTTGGCAAAGCCTCTGTCGCTGTTGTCCGAAAAAGGCATCTCGGTAGAATACCTTTATGCGTTTATGTCCAAGAGTAATGCGGGCGCACTGGTTATCCTAAGAACCGACAAACGCGAAGAGGCGGAAGCCGCATTACAGACCGCAAAAATCCGTACCCTGACGGCAGACGAGGTCTATTCGCAAAAAGCACTTTCTTAAAGGAGAATCATTATGAGTGAATGTAATCATGATTGCAGCTCCTGCAGCCAGTCCTGCAGCGAGCGCGATCCCAAAAGCTTTATCGAAAAACCCCACGAATTATCTAACATCAAGCATGTTATCGGCGTTGTCAGCGGTAAGGGCGGCGTCGGCAAGTCGATGGTTACCTCCCTTTTGGCAGTAACCATGCAACGCGCAGGCTATAAAGTCGGCATTTTAGACGCTGATGTCACGGGACCGTCCATTCCCCAAGCCTTTGGCGTCCATGAAAAAGCCAAGGGTAACGAGCTGGGCATTCTGCCTGTCAACTCTAAAACGGGCATCGGACTGATGTCGGTTAACTTACTGCTTCCTAACGAAACCGACCCCGTTGTTTGGCGCGGACCCGTGATTTCGGGCACGGTCAAGCAGTTCTGGACCGATGTAATCTGGGGCGATGTGGACTATATGTTTGTGGACATGCCTCCCGGAACAGGGGATGTGCCTCTGACCGTCTTCCAGTCTCTGCCCTTGGACGGTATCGTAATCGTTACCTCACCGCAGGACCTGGTCTCCATGATTGTGGAGAAGGCACTGAAAATGGCGCGGATGATGGATGTTCCTGTTTTGGGTCTGGTGGAGAACATGAGCTATGCTTTATGTCCTGACTGTGGTAAGAGAATCGACGTGTTTGGCGAAAGCAAGTCGGTTGCCGTCTCTCAAAAATTCGGCTTGCCCATGCTGGGACAACTGCCCATCAACCCCAAGCTCTCTGCGGCAGTAGACGCAGGCCTGATTGAGCTGTTCGAAGGCGATTGGCTTAAAGAAGCTCAAAAGGTTTTAGAGGGTCTTTCCAATGACTAAGGCGGAACGGGCAAAAACCCTGTTTATGGAAGGATATAACTGTGCCCAAGCGGTGTTCGGTGCTTTTTGCGAGGACTATGGCATCGACTTTGAGACAGGCATGAAGATGTCCTCCTCCATGGGCGGTGGCATGGGTCGCCTCCGTGAGGTTTGCGGAGCGGTCAGCGCCATGTTCTTAATCGATGGTTTGGCAGAAGGGTATCATGACCCCCACGCCCAAGCGGAAAAAACGGAACACTATCGACGCATTCAAGGGCTGGCAGAGGCCTTCCGTCAGGAAAATGGCTCTATTATTTGTCGGGAGCTCTTAGGGGGAAACGCAGGGAAAGATACCCACGTTCCTGAACCGCGCACTGCAGAATACTACAAGAAGCGGAGCTGCCCCGAACTGGTTTACCATGCGGCAGAAATTTTAGAAGAACATTTAAAGCGTCTCGGGTAACCGAGACGCCTTTTTTTGACAGAATAAATTTCTTGCAATTCAAAAAATATTGCGGTATAATGAAAGTAGTTGTAATGACATTTTGGCGCGGTACTATATAGGAAAAGAGGTTCAAGCATTGGAAAAAGCAAGTCCAAAGCAATATAAATCCGCAGTAATGAGATTCCGTTCACGTCATTTTTTCCTTTATACGGTTGATATCTTGACGGTGCTTATGGCATCCGTCTTGGTTTACTTGTTCTTCTTTGAAGGCAACTCTTCTTTTGGAGACTGGATGATTCATAGCGCATTTTTGGCGTTGTCCATGCTGGTTGCCCGCATCATTGCAGGGGTCTATGTCTTTGTCTGGCGTTATGCAGGGGCAGCAAACTACCTTGCTTTGTGTGTGGCAGATGTGCTGGGCGGCGTCGCCTTTTACGTCATTGAACGGCTGATTATCGACCGTCTCCCCAATGTCTCCAAGCTGCTCTTTTTTGAAATGGTTTTGGTTGCCATGATTTCGCTTCTGGCAACGATTTTCATCCGCTTAATCTATCAGACCTGCCGTTCCCATCGGATACATAAGGCCATTGGCAACTGGTTCCGCCGTATCTTGGGTCGGGAACTGAAAGAAAGCGCCGCTCGTCCCATCCGCGAGAAGAAACGGATTGCCATTATCGGTGCAGGTCAGCGTGGCGTATTGTTGGCAGACTCTTTAAAGAGTGATCCCAACGCTCAGTACGTGCCCTATTGCTTTTTTGACCATGACACCCAAAAGGTGGGCAATACCCTCCGTGGCTTAAAAATTTACCCCGTTGACGGCAGTACCATCCGTCGGATTCGGGACCTGCCCATTCAGGAAATCGTTATTGCGATTCACGATTTGACCCCCGAACAGAAGCTGGAGCTGTTTGAGTTCTATGAAAAGACCAGCTTAAAGGTACGCATCTATGACGTTCCGTCCATGGAAGAACGGGACTCCCACAAGCGTATCCGCGACATTAAGATTGAGGATTTGCTCTTCCGTGACACCATTTCGGTGACCGATGTGAACCTGAAAAAAGCGTATAGCGACAAGGTGGTTATGATTACGGGCGGTGGCGGTTCCATCGGCTCGGAAATCTGCCGTCAGGTCGCCAAGCTGTCCCCCAGGAAACTGATTATCTTGGATATTTACGAAAACAATGTATATGACATCCAGCAGGAACTGCAACGCACCTACGGAGAAAAACTGAACCTGGTCTGCGAAATTGCGTCCATCCGTGATGCAGAAAAAATCGAGAAGGTGTTCTTAAAGCATCGCCCCGAAGTGGTATTCCATGCCGCTGCACATAAGCACGTGCCTTTGATGGAGGACTGTTGCGACGAAGCAATCAAGAACAACGTGTTTGGCACCTTCAATGTTGCCAATGCTGCTGAAAAGGCAGGGGTTGGCAAGTTCATTATGATTTCTACTGACAAAGCGGTGAACCCCACCAACATCATGGGGGCTACCAAGCGTCTTTGCGAAATGATTATTCAGAGCAAGAAGGACAGCACTACCGACTTTGCGGCAGTCCGTTTCGGTAACGTACTGGGCAGTAACGGCAGTGTTATTCCGCTCTTTATGCGTCAGATTGAAAATGGCGGTCCCGTGACCATCACTGACAAACGGATTGTCCGTTATTTCATGACCATCCCCGAAGCATCCCAGTTGGTTATGCAGGCAGGTGCGTCTGCCGCCAAGGGCGAGATTTATGTTTTGGATATGGGCAAACCCATGAAGATTCTGGCTTTGGCGGAGAACATGATTCGTCTGGCAGGCTTAAAGCCTTACGAGGACATTGACATTCAGGAAGTAGGCTTGCGCCCCGGTGAAAAGCTTTACGAGGAGCTTTTGATGAAGACCGAGGAGTTGGACAAGACCGACAACGAAAAAATCTTTATCGAGCGGGATCGGAAGCTCACCCGCGAAGAGCTGAACGAGAAGCTACAAACCGTCAATCAGGCACTGGTCACAGGCGACGCGGACACCATCCGCAAAGCCATGATGGCGGTTGTTCCCACTTATCACGATGCGGATAGTGTCAATCGCGACGCCATCCATGCCGAGGAAATGCGTGTGGCTCGTTCGGGCGAGGTCGTCCTTCAATAACCCCCAAAAAGAAAACGGTTAAGCAATTAGCTTAACCGTTTTTTGTTGCCTTTTTACGGAGTAGCAGGAGCAGATATACGCCAGCCGAAAGCAGGACAATCACCGCGCCTGAGGAAATGTTGATGTAATAAGAAAGGACTAAACCTGCCAAGGAAAAGACCACACCAAAGACTGCCGAAAGCAGGAGACGAGTGGAAAGCTTTTTGGTCAGCTGTGCGGAGCAGGCGGCAGGGAGCGTCAACTGTGCCAGCATTAAAATAATCCCTGCGACCCGAATCAGCGCCACTACTGACAGGGCGACCAGTACCAAGATTGCATACTCAATGACTCTGGTACGAATCCCCGAAACACGGGAAAATTCTGCATCAAACAGGGTGGCTAAAAGATCCTCATAAAGTACCCACAAAAAGAGTAAAAAGAGGAGTGTAATCCCCGAAAGCAGGTACAGGTCGGTTGCACTGACCGTCAGGATATTCCCGAAAAGATAGGAGTTTACATCCGGCAGATAGCCCGGCATAATCCCGATGAAGAGGACACCCAGCGCCATCCCCACCGACCAGAAAATCGCCGTGGGAACATCGGCATTTTGTCTGCCCTTTTTCTGTAAAGCACCGATTCCGAAAGCGGCACCAAGGGAAAATCCGATGGCGCCCAGTAAGGGTTCAAAGCCTAAAAGATACCCTAACCCCACACCGCCATAGGCAGTATGGGCGATTCCACCGCTCATCATCACCAACCGCTTTTCAATGACGATAACCCCACAGATTCCGCCTAAAATCCCCGACAACAGGCAAGCCCAAGCGGCATATTGCAAAAACTGATAGGAAAACAGCGCATCAAGCATGGTGCTCACCTCCTGCCCAGTAGGCGTTTAGCCCTGCCGCGGTCAGGGTGGGTGCACCGTCATATAACAGACGGTCGCCCAAGCAAATTAAACGGCTGACCGTGCCGCTTAACACCGAGATATCATGGGTGACCATGACCACTGTTTTTTCGGGCGCCAGTTTCTTTAATGCAAAGTGAATCTGTTCGCGGCTTAGGGGGTCGACATTGGCGGTCGGCTCGTCCAATAAAAGAAGCTCGGGGTCGGAAAGGAGCGTCCGCGCCAAAAGTAGGCGCTGAAACTCGCCCCCCGATAGAGCGGAGACCTGTCGGTCTTTGTAATGCTCGCAAAGACCTGCTTGCTCCAGGCAGGAATCTAATCGAGACTCGTCTGTTTTTTTGCGCCACAACCTTGGATGAAGGCCTGCGCCCAAAGTAGCGGTCTTTAAGACCTCGCGCACAGTGATGGGGAAACTACGGTCTACCGAGCTGGACTGGGGCACATAGCCGATTTTGTCCGTTGTCACCGCAATGCTTCCTTCGGTGGGTTGCAAAAACCCCAAGACGGTGCGAATCAGCGTCGTCTTGCCGCCACCGTTAGGGCCCATAATTGCCACAAACTCTCCTTGGTTAATGGAAAAGGAGACATGGTTTAAGGCAGGCTGACCGCTATAACAAACGGTCAGGTCACGGATATCTAATATTGGACTCACTGCTTTATCGCCTCACTTATTGCTGTCGCCATCTGACGCAGATTTTCGCAATACTCCTCAGACAACGGGTTTAAAACCACCGCCTCACCCGAAAGCTCACGGGCGAAGGCTTCTGCCTGACGGGAGTCGATTTCTTCCTGATAAAAAATTACACGTACCCCTTGGGACTTTGCCCAATCCACTGTTTCTTGCAACTGTTGAGGGGTGGCTTCTTTTCCTTCTTGTTGCAAAGCGACCATATCCAAATCATAGTCCTCGGCAAAATAGCCGAAGGCAGGATGGTAGACCAAAAAGCTTCGGCTTTCCAGTCCCGCTAAGGTGCTTTGGAGCTCCTGATCCAAAAACTCCAGCTCGCTCATATAAAGATGAGCGTTGTTTTCGTATAAAGAGGTGTTGGCAGGGTCCAACTCGCACAGGGTGTCCAAGACCGTTGCCACCATGACCTTCGCCCGTTTGGGGGAGAGCCAGCGATGGGGGTCGGGAGTGTTGCCTATCATTCGTGGCGGATAGTGGGCATCCACCGCCTGATCCAGATAAACCACCTTGGTTTCGGGGTTTAGGTGGGGGAGGATGGCTTGCCCCTCTGCAGGGACGCCAATGGCGAAGTATACATCCGCTTCCTGCGCCGTTGCCAGCTCTTTGGGAGTGGGGGCATAGGTCTCTGGACTATATCCCGACGGAATCATGACCTGCACCGAACAAGCGTCTCCCACCACTGCGTCCAAAAAAGCAGCCAGTGGCGGAATGGCGACGGCGATATGTAGTTGTTCCTTTTGGGATTGGGGTGTACAACCAACCAAACCCAAAACCAAGATGAAAGCAAGTAAGCGTTTTAACATCGTTTTACCCCAATAACACATCCGAAACCAGCATCACGCAAAAACCGACCAAAAGAGCGTAGGTTGCGCCACGCTCCGAGCCGTGTGCATGGGTTTCGGGAATCATTTCGTCACTGATTACATAAAGCATAGTGCCTCCTGCAAAAGCCAGCGCAAAAGGCAAAATTGCTTGAGAAAGGCTGACAGCAAAGTATCCTAACAGCGTGCCGACCACTTCCACCAAGCCGGTAACGAGCGCGCACAAAAAGGTACGGCTCGGCTTGACTCCAGCCGAGAGCATCGGCCCGATAATGACCATGCCTTCGGGGATGTTTTGCAGGGCAATACCCCCTGCAATGAAAAGCGCTTCGGACACATTCCCAGAGCCAAAGCCGACCCCTGCGGCAATGCCTTCAGGCAGGTTGTGGATGGCAATGGCAGTAACGAACAGCAGGACCTTGCTAAGCCGTTCGCCTCCTTGATGGAATTCCTGTTCGGCGCCCATCAGCTTATGCAGGTGAGGCACCAGCTTGTCAATCAGGTTCAGGCATAACGCACCTGCAAAAATGCCTAAGACGGCATATAAAAGTCCAAGGTCGCCGCCGTATTCCACGGCAGGGAGAATCAACCCCAAGACCGCTGCGGCAAGCATGATGCCTGCGGCAAAGGCTAAAACAATATCTGAAAAGCGATGGGACAGGCGCTTGAACACAAACCCGATAATCGCACCGATGACGGTTGCTCCGCCAACGCCCAACGCAGTAATGAAAACCATTTGCATAATAAACACTCCTTCCCTTTAATAGTATTTTATTTTGCCCCGTTTGTCAAGAAAAAAGGCGGAACGAAAAACTCGTTCTGCCTTTTAAAAAGTTTGCTATTTGTCAAAATTCAAAAGTTTTTCAGGAGAGACTTCTAATGCTTCGGCAATTTTGAAAAATACATCAAAAGAAATTCCGACTGCGGCGACCTCGATTTTACTCATGTGGGTTTGGTCTATCCCTATCTTTTCTGCGAGCATTTCTTGTGTGTAACCACGCATCTTTCGGAAATAGGAAATGTTGAGTCCTAACATTTTGTACTTATCTTTAAACTCACTTCTCATAATTATACACCCCAATAATATTATAATTGTCCCTTGCCTCTTTTGTTATAGATTTATAGTGCACAATTATGTATTGACAATGCATAAAAAGTGTGCTATAATGTGTAAAAACTTGAGAGGAGCTTTAAAATGCCAAAGATTATAAAGTGTTCGGTTTGTAACGAAGATATTGCTGCAAGTGCCAAAATTTGTCCTAAATGTGGTGCGAAAAACAAAAAGCCGTTTTATAAAAAATGGTGGGTATGGGCAATCGTAGTAGTAATTGTAGCGATTGTTGCAAGTAGCAGTGGCAATGAAGGCACGACAACAACAGGTGAGAATGGTAATGGAACAACTACTGTTGAATCGGTAAAGAAAGAGAAATATGAAATTATTGGTGATGTCACTAGTGAGAAAGACGCTTTTGGTGTTTATATAAAAGGAACGCTGAAAAACAATTCCGGAAGAGATTGTTCGTATTTGCAGATTACCTTTAATCTCTATGATGGAGAAGGGAATCAGATTGGTACAGCCTTTGACAATATAAACAACTTAGAGAAAGACGGCACATGGAAGTTTAAGGCAATGGGAATCGATGCAGACGGAGAAGTAGCAAGCTTTAAGCTTGCAGAAGTAACTGGATTTTAAAAAGATACCCGACAGTTTAACTGTCGGGTATCTTTTTGTTTGATTTTTGTTTATGCCAAGGCTTTTTCGATTTCTTCGTTGATTCTTTGTCGGATGGCGAGGACGCCGTCGTTGGTGCGTGGGAAGTGGTTCATATCCTCCATGCCACACTGCTCCAGTAAGCAGAGAACGCTGCCTCGGTTGGTCAGAGACTCTAACAGACGGCAGGCGCGGTGGTCTTGCAAGCCCTCAAAGAAGCTGACGGCGCGGAGAGACTCTAAAGGCCCGTCCTCTCCGGGATAGACCGTGAAGGAATCCCCTGCAGGGAAGGAGTCCCCTGCGTCGGTCACCATAAAGGGGTTAATCTGCTTGCGTGCCAGCTCGGTATAGTAATAGTTAAATCCCCAATGCAAGAAGCCGTGGATGTCATACTGATAGAGCTGTAAGCCAGTCATGCGTGTTCTGCCCGATGGCATGGCAATAAACCGATTGGCATACCCTTCATTGGCAGGGACGCAACAGGTGTACATCCAGATGTTAGAAAAACCTGCGTTCTGGAACTTTTCCACCTCGGGAGTCAGTACGGTAGGTCGGGTAGCGAGTCCGTTTTCTGCATAAACGGTGGAGGACATGGCGTCCATAATCTTTTCCTTGGGCAGGTAACGGGAGAGCATGGTATACTCCCATTTGTAAATTTCATAATGGGCAGGGTAGTGAGGCTCATCCGAGACATGAAAGACACACTCGTCCCAGACCCCTTCTTTCTTTAAAAAGGCGGTCAGCTCGGGAATCAGTGCTGCAAGGAAGGCTTCATATTCCCCTGCAAAAACATCGGTCTCCCAACCGAAAATGCGGGTCTCTTTGCCGTCTACCTTGGCAACGACCTTGGGGGCGCGGGCAGTGCCCCACTGGGTAAAGAAATGGGAGATTTCAAACTGATAGATGCCATTTTTACGGCAGAGGTCTAACCAACGCTTTAACCGCTTAAAGCCGAACTTGTACTTGCCACGCTTTAGGGTGATGTCCAGTAACTGGTGGGTCGGACGCTCGGCACCCTTGGCGGTGTCTAACGGCAGGGTAAAGACAGGGGTTAAGAGCATGGTCAAGCCTGCACGCTTGGCGGCTTTCATGAACTTGTCCAGCATCGCCCAGTGGGGCTCGCTATACATTTCATAGCCGTAGTAGTTGGCGATGCAATCGGGGTGGAACCACTGGGTAAAGGACACTTCCTGCGGCGGCAGAACCGCGTTTAAGACCTTGATTTTAAAAGTTTTCACATGGGTGGTGTCCCCAAAGGTGAAGCTCAAGTCAATGGGATATTCCCCTGCAGGCAGATCCTCGGGAATCTCACAGGTAACATAGAGGGAATGGGCACATTCCATGGTCACGTCGATGGTCCCGTCAATGGGGGTTAAAACGTCGGGATAAAGACCGGGGCGGTCTCGTAACAGCCATTCGTCTCTTAAGGTTTGCAGAGCAGGGATGACCACGGGCACATTGTCCGTTCTTCTTAAAATAACGCGGATGCGCGGGTCGCAAAGAACAGAAACGGGCACGGTGCATTTGCTATTCTTCAGTCGATAGAGCACTTGGTAAGAAAGTCGCTCGCCCTTTAAGGCGGTGGCGCCTTCCAACTCGATTTTATTGGTAATCTCTTCGTCTAAAAAGACCTTTTCCAGAGAGGACAGCTGAATCAGATAAGGCTGATATTTCATGGCTTCAAACCCTTTCATTTTTCTTTCATTTTATAGAAAAGAACCTTTTTTGTCAAGGCATTTGATGAAAAATTCAAAGTCCGTTTTATGACACAGTGAATACGCTAAACTAAAGCTGTACAAAGGAGGTATGAAAAATGTTTATTTATTTTTGGGTAGCCACAATGTTGTTATTACCGTTTGTTTGTTTGTATCAGATAGAGGAGGCTACCGAGGCAGAAGCAGTATAACAAAAAAGCACCCTACAAGGGTGCTTTTTTATTATTGAAGTTGTTGGTGGTTTTTGGCGTAGATGTACCACTTGACCATGCCATAGATGGTGTTAATCAACATGGCAAACTCGGAAATCAGTAGGACATAAGCGCCTTGGGAGATGTCCATGAAGATGTAGAGGACGGTGGTAATCAGCCATGCAATCCACTGCTCGCTGTAGCGGAGCAAAAGAAGGACACCGTTGGTCATGCCGACTGCGGTTGCAAAAGCGTCTAAGTAGGTGTCGGATGCGCCGGGGATAAGCTGAAGCAGTCTGCCGACAATGAAGCCGAAGGCGAAAATGCCTGCTACAACCAGCAATGTTTGCCAAGGCTTTAAGCGCTTGACTACAGTAAGGCTTTCGTCGTCTTGGTCGGGGTGTTTGCTCCAACGGATGAAGCTGACTACGTCTACAGGCATCCAGAACAGCACGATGCTGCCTGCAATGGCGTACCAACCGAAATGGAGGCAGAGGATGATTTCGGGGATTTCAATAAAGAAGAAATCGACTACAAAGTTCCACTTGCTCTGCTTGGCGATTAACAGCTCGCACAGGGGGTTGGCAAGGGTGTCTACAACCGTGACAAAGACCAGAAAGAAGCCAGAAGTGCCTTCTTCAAACATGTACTCGGGCAAAAAGACCAAAAACGCAAAGGTCAGCAGGACTACTGCCGACAGGTAGATCATCTGGTAGGGGGTAAACGATTTGAGCAATGCTCTAATGGATGACATCATTATTCTCCTTTCAAATACTCACGCAAGCGCGGAAACGCACGCAGTGCATTGTTGTAGTAAATGTCCTCGAACTGGTCCTCGGAAAAGATTCCGCGGATGGTGGTATCGAATTCTGAAATCGCCGACAGGTTGATAGGCGGACAGAAATCGGTGCCGTAGAGGATTTTTCGGTACGTATCGGGGAACTGGTCAATCGCCTTTTTAAAAGTGGCAATCGCCCAGTCGATGTCCTCTCCTTCATGGGTGCCAGGCTCGTAAGCGCCTGAAAAGTCAGTAAACAGGTTCTCGGTCTCATGAACGATGCGGATACACTCGTCATAGCGCGGGTCGTCCATGTGCGCCAGAATGAAGTTCACCTTCGGGAAGGCGAGGGCGGCGTTTCTTACATAACGGGCGTTGCACCCGTCCATGTCATTGTCGGTGGGCAGGACCAACGAGCAAGACCCTGTGTGAAAGGTCACGGACAGTTGGTGCTCTTCTGCAAAGGCATAAATCGGAAAGAGGGCAGGGTCATCTGCGCGACCTTTCTGGTAAGTAAGGTAGACCTTTAAGCCTACAATCCGTGTATCATGCAGCCGTTCTTCCACCGCTTTTAACTGGGGCGCAAGCTCCCGATGAATGTCGATTGCAGGGCACAAAAAGAGTCGCGAATCTTCTTGCACCAGCGACAGGGAAAAATCAGGAGGCGCGAAGTCCTCGAACTTTTCTAAAAAAGCCATGACCAGTGCGTAGCCCTCGGTCTTGGAGAAATACTCGTCCCGAATGGCAGGATTGACAATGTGGGTATGACAGTCGATTTTCATCCGCTCCACCTCCTTTATTTATTACGGAATGCTCCAGGGGTCATGCCCATTTCTTCCTTGAACTGACGGATAAAATGATACTCGTTCTGATAGCCGCACAGCTCTGCGATTTCGGGGATGCTTTGGGTTCCCGAGGACAGATAGTAACAGGCGCGCTCAATACGGGCGCGAATCAGATCACGGATGGGAGACACGTGGAAGATTTTTTGGTATAAAACTGAAAAGCGAGAACGGCTTAACTGCACCGCCTGCGCCATTTTCGTGGTGTTGTGATAGAGTCGGGGATTGCGATACAAATCGTGGCGCAGTTCCTCGAAGCTGGCAAGATGCCCCGACTGGCACTCCTTTATGGGGGGCGCGGACAACTGTCGGGACAGGGTTAAAAAGAGCGTGTCTGCCGTAGCAGAGATAGCCCGTTCATAATGAGGTTCTTGGGTTAAAAGCTCCTGTTCAATCCGTCTTAAAGAGGACGTAATAAATGGTGTGTCCTGCGGAAAAAAGACGGCATTTTGCGGAAGCTGAAGTGCCGAAAAGCTTGGTTCATCCAAGGGGAAAAAGTGCATCCAGTCATGAAGCAACCGTCCCTCAAGGGGAGAAAAGCCGTGGGGCGTCTTGGGTGAAAGCAGGATACAAGCACCTGCCTCCAAGCGTTTTGGTGCGTGATTCCCTAACGAAAAAGACACGGGGGATTTGAAATGTAAAAAAAGAAATTCCTCGGTTCCTGTTGGACGATGGAGCGCAAAATCCGCTCGCTCTGCCCAATTGTGCCGTGCACGAAGCACCTGATAGTCTACTGCCATGGCCCTCACCTCCCGATTTATTCTAACAAATGCAAAACAAAATGTCAATAAAAAAGAACAAGATGTTCTTGAAAATACTGCTGTTTGCGGTTAAAATGGAATCAAAAGGGGGAATCAATATGTCAATACCGAGACCGGAACATCCCAATCCGCAATGGGAACGTCAGAATTGGCGCAACCTAAACGGTGAGTGGGAGTTCGACTTTGATTTTGGAAAAACTGCGATTGAACGAAAGGTGTATGAAAAAGGGGCGTTGCCTCAAAAAATCATTGTACCCTTCTGTCCTGAAAGTGAGCTGTCGGGGATTGGGTACAAGGACTACATGAACGCCGTGTGCTATCGCAAGGTCATTACTTTAGAAGAACACGAGCTGACGGGTCGGGTCTTTTTGCACTTTGGCGCGGTAGACTTTAAGACCACCATTTATGTAAACGGAAAGTATG
>JAGAUM010000236.1 GCA_017620795.1 Clostridia bacterium | reverse complement strand
TTTCGGATGCAAAATGGGGGAGAGCTTTTTATAAATCAGTAAAGTAATGACCGAAACCACAACCGCCTTGATGAGGTTAAAGGGGACAACGCATAAAAGGGCAAACTCTGTCACCGTATCAATCGACGGATGAATGGCACTTGCCATCTCCACAAAGGCAGAAATGGGCATCCCAAAGGCGTTTCCGTAAGCAGGGAGCATCAGGTACACATTGACCAGACACCCGACGAAAAGCAAGCTTAACGTACCGACGCATAATCCCAAAAGCGCACCTTTTTTGGTCTTTTTCTTTTGATAAATAAAGGCGGCAGGCAGTACGAACACCACGCCCAGTATAAAGTTGGCAAGCTCGCCCACTCCTGCGGTCACGGTGCCGTTGATGAGCAGGTTCAAAAGGATTTTTACCCCTTCGATAATTGCCCCTGCCCAAGGTCCAAAGGCAAAAGCGCCGATTAAAACAGGCACCTCGCTGAAATCAATCTCGTAAAAAGGCGGTGCAATAAACGGCAGGGGAAACTCGAAGAGCATCAGTGCCACCGCCACCGCGGATAACATGGCAAGCTTAACCAACAGATTGATGGATTTGTTTTTCATTTTAATCCCTCCAACAAAAAAATCCGCCCATGGGGGCGGAAACACGCAAAGCATCCGTCTTTTTCCATCCAGACTTTCACTGTCGGTTTCGGAATTGCACCGAATCAACCAAAAAGGCTCGCGGACTGTTACCGCCGGTGGGGAATTACACCCCGCCCAAAAGACATTCACATTATACTATGCACAAACTTTCTTGTCAATTCCTTTGTATAATTTTTGGAAAAAATAATAGAATAAAGGGAAAGGAGTGTTTTCATGAAAAAACAAACTGCGCTTCGCATCTTTTGGTTCTTATTGCCCTTGGTGGTGGGTGGACTTTCCGCCCTTTTGACCCGACAGAGCATGGACCTTTATGACACCGTTCAAAAACCGAGTATCTCTCCGCCTGCTATTTTGTTTCCCATCGTCTGGAGCATCTTATACCTGCTCATGGGTATTTCCGCTTTGTTGGTTTATAACAGGGGCTGTTCTTCAGCGCTACTGGTCTTTTGCGTCCAGCTGTTTTTAAACTTCCTCTGGCCTTTGCTCTTTTTTAACGCCCAAGCCTTTTGGACGGCATTCTTATTGCTCCTGCTTTTATTCGTCACTGTTTTATGGACGGTCATCCTCTTTTACCGTTGCCGACCCTTGGCAGGATACTTGATGATTCCCTATCTTTTGTGGATTGCCTTCGCAGGTTATTTGAATGTTATGATTGCGGTCTTAAATTAAGGAAATTTTTGTGTAAAATGCCCATTTGAAAAAAGCCCTCAAAAGTGCTATAATATAGGAAAAGCTGTCGAAAGGAGAAAGGGTATGTACCAGCCAAACGATCGTGTGTTTTACATGGGTGTCGGTGTCTGCGAGATTGAAGATATCGAGAAAAAAACCATCGTGGGTGAAACACGGGACTACTACCGTCTCCATTCGATGGACGAACAAAACCGCACGGTGATGTTTTTGCCTGTTGCGGCAGCAGAGAAGAAGCTTCGGCCTCTTTTGGACTCGGATCGGGTGGAACTGCTTTTAAAAGAAGCCAAACGCACCCCCTTGCCCTGGAACGAAAACGACCGTGAGCGTCAGTTTCAATTCCGCCAGATTTTAAAGAACGGCGACCAGTTGGAGCTGTTGCGGCTGATTATCGCCCTGCACCAGAAACAGGAAGAAAAACAGAGCATCGGCAAACGCCTCTGGACGGCAGAGGAGGGCATCTTAAAAGAAGGGGAGCATCAACTGCACTTAGAGCTTTCCTGCACCCTGCAGATTGCCCTTGAAGAAGTTGTGCCTTACATCGTTGAGCGGTTAAAAACTGCAAATTAAATACTTGTATTTTTCCTCCGTTGGTGGTATGATAGACTTGTACCATTACGGAGGCTTTTTTTACAAGAGGATTTTACATGAACATTCGTCGCTTTTTCAAAACTTTAGGAATCGCATTTTGCGTATATCTGTCCATTGCCGCAGGAATCCTTCTGGCATTGCACCACGCTCCTCGCGTCGGTGACGTCATGCCCGGCGGTGACCCGTTAGAGACCCATCGGGTCAATGTCCTGTTCTTCGGCAAAGACAAGGTCGCGTCCCTGACCGACACCATTATCTTAGCCAGCCTGAATACCAAAACAGGGGACATTTCCACCGTGTCTATTCCCCGTGACACCCGCGTATTAATCGAAGGTCGCTACCGCAAGATTAACGAAGCCTATGGGGTGGGTGTCTCTCTTT
>JAGAUM010000235.1 GCA_017620795.1 Clostridia bacterium | reverse complement strand
GCTGCGTCAGCAACGCGAGCATCATCCCAGTGCCAAGCAATTTCGCTATCGTTTTCGATAGTCCTCAGCTGAGTGCCAGGGGTGGGAACAATCTGCTCCAACAGAGTGTTGGAAGCCTGAACGCCGTAGATATCGGTGTCACCGTTGTTGTCGGTGTCCATGGTCAGTTCCTTCGCGATGCGACGGAATTCTTCCCAAGTCCAGTTGTCCTCTTCCCACAGATCCAAGGGACTGTCAACGCCGTTCTGTTCGAACAGTTTCGGGTTGAAGTAAATCAGAGCGTGGGGGCCAGCAGAATAGGGAATGATGTAGTTCTTATCTTTCCAGTCATAGTCTTCCAAGATAGAAGCTACGCCCTTCCACAGGTCGGTATCAAAACCGCCGGGCATGTAGGGGTCTACTGCCTGAATCAGGTCCTGAGACAGGAACATTGCGAATTCAGCATAACCGCCCTGAATCAGGTCGGGCATCTGGTCTGCAACGTACATTGCACTAACCTTGTTCCAGTACTCGCCCCAGTTAACGATGGGGTCGATAACGATATCACCGCCGTATACGTTGCGGAAGATATCCAGACCTAAGTCCATACCATACTTACCTTCGCTGTCCGTCAGCTGCTCTTCGGTCAGGTGGGTAAAGAAGTTGATGGTCTTGTTTTCCAGCTCCATTTTCGGAAGCAGGGCAGCCATCTCTTCGTTTACAGTACCAGCAGCTTCCATACCGGTGTCGCCGCAACCTGCGAAGCAAGCAACTACCAGTGCGAGAGCCAGACAAAGAGCCATTGCGCGTCTAAACTTTCTCATTTCTTTTCCTCCTTAAGGTGTTTAGGTTTATACCTACTTGGATTTTATCACAGTTTTTCTCCGATGGCAAGACCTTAATAGCATTTTTTATCTAAAATTTTTCGCATTTTGATGATAAAAAAAGTGCACCCCTTTCGGGATGCACTCTTTAGCAGAACTTAATAGTTCTTCATCAGCTCATAAAGCTCGTCAGTTTTCTTTTGGAATTTCGGTTCGCTTTCGGAACGAATCTGAGCGAAGGTGTCGCCCTTTAAGACTCTGTCGAAGCCCATGGGCCATACGCCGCCCCAAGCACTGTAGGTGGTACCAAACACTTTGATTTCCGGGAATTCGAAGAATGCACGGTCAATCTGCTCGTCGGTCCAGCCCCAGTCATAGTAACGCTGTTTCCAGCCGTCCTGAGAAGCATAGTACTCGGTGGAGCCTGCCAGTCTCATGGAAGCCATGAAAGCAGCTGCGCCTTCGGGGTTCTTTGCTTTGGAAGCCAAGATACCGGGATGGTCACGGGTGGTTAAGATATGCTCGTCAACCGAGTCATAACGGGGTAACGGAACAAAGTCAACGACGCCGTCTGCGAAGATATCGGTGAAGGGAGCCTTCCAGCCTGCATCCATGGTGTTGTCATTGTATGCAGAATAGAAGCTCATTGCAGCCGTACCGGAAGTGAATGTACCACCGATAGACTTGTCGGTGATTGCCATGTCACGCCACAGGTTTGCAGTTTCTGCAACCAACGGATCGTCCCAGTGCCAAACAGGTTTGCTGTCCTTATCCATATCCATCAGCTGAACGCCGGTGGTGGGAATCAACTGCTCTAAAAGACCCTTGTCAACCTGCAGACCATAAACGTCGGTGTCACCGTTGTTGTCGGTGTCCATGGTCATTTCCTTCGCGATGCGACGGAATTCAGTCCAGGTCCAGTTATCGTCTTCCCACAAGTCCAAGGGGCTGTCAACACCGTTCTGCTCGAACAGTTTCGGGTTGAAGTAAATCAGTGTGTGGGGACCTGCAGAGTAAGGAACGATAAAGTGTTTGCCATTAAACTCGTAATCGTCCAGAACAGAAGCAACGCCCTTCCACAGGTCGGTCTTGAACTCACCAGGCATATAGGGGTCTACTGCCTGAATCTGGTCCTGAGACAGGAAGCTGCAGAATACGCCGTAGCCACCCTGAATCATGTCAGTCATCTGGTCTGCAACATACATTGCTCCGACCTTGTTGATGTACTCACCCCAGTTGACGATGGGGTCAATCTGTAATTCACCGCCGTAAACGTTGCGGAAGATATCCAAACCATAGTCCATACCATACTGGTTGTCTTTGTTGGTCAGCTGATCTTCAGTCAAATGGGTGAAGAATGTAACCGTCTTGTTTTCCAGCTCAATCTTGGGAAGCAATGCTGCCATCTCAGCGTTAACAGCACCTGCTGCTTCCATGCCACCACCGTTGCCACAGCCTGCAAAGCAAGCCACAACCAAAGCCAGTGCCAGGCAAAGAGCCGTTGCGCGTCTAAACTTTTTCATTTCTTTTCCTCCTTATTTTTTAGTGTATCACACCACTATAACTATAGTATAAAACAAACAACAAACTTCTGTCAACTCGAAAACTCGCAAAAAACAGTGCAAGAATTGCTATTTTAATCCCAACGACCTTTTTTATGTACGCTCCAGAACCGCGCGTCTGCCGATTCTTCCATGAAAACAGGAAGCGTTCCGTCAAAGATGGTATTTTCTACCGAAACATTCTCACCACGATCCACCGTTAAATGGGCATAGGCGTTTTGGGAGGGTTCAAAGTGGCAGTCCTTGATGGTCAGCCCATCCACCTTGTTGGCATGGAGCTGGATACGCACGTTGTCACGGAAGGTGCAATGGTCAAAGACGATGTCACGGTTCTTGGTAGAGCCATAAGCATAAGTGGTCGCACCCGAATGCATCAGAGGGTAACGTCCAAATCCACAGGAGCTGATTTCAGTATTGCGGACGGTCAGACCGAAAACATGGTCCGGCTCTAACCAATGCATTTCAAGTGCCGCCATCAACCCGATGGGACGGCGGTAGACCTTACAATCCTCAACCACACCTGTGGCACGGATTAAAATCCCTCGCGCCCGACCACCGATAAACTGGCAACGCTTTAAGACAAATCCGTTGCAGACCTCGTTGGCATTGATGACCCATCCGCCGACAGTGTTTTTAACAGGGCGGTTGGTACGGACCCGATAATAAACATTGGCGCGGAAGGTCCATACGCCGACGTTGACCTCTAACCGCTCCTTGTTGGGCGAAACATAGTCCTCGGGAAGCCGTTCCGCCTCGATTACTTCCGCCTCGTCCAAATATCCATACTGAGGGTCATAGAAGCGCAGGGTCTCGCCTGCCTTAATGTCCCCCACATTATGGGCTCGGGCAATGACATAACTCCCATCCGCCCTCGCCTCTGCCAGACAAAGATGTACACCGTGGATATTGGTGCCGTCGTCTCCGTTGTTGCGGACATAGCAGTCGGTAGCGGTGAAGGACTGGCGCATCCCCGTGCAATGGTACGCCGTGCCCGAAGTAGAGTTGAATCGGGGCGTCAGCGCGCCTAAGGGTGCGGGGCCGGGAATGTTTCTGTAACGGGTATAGTAACCGCGATGGGTTTCGTGACCATAGCTGACACTTAAGCCAACATTTCCTGTATAAACTGTAACATCAGTCACATTAAACCCGTCGGTAGCATCTACATAAAAGGCGTTGGCGATGCGATCGCCGCGGAAGGTGATATAGTCTCCCGGCTCGATTCCTGCCAAAAGCCCCACAATCTTTTCGGTGGTCAGGCGATAGCAGTTCCCTTCAATATGCGTAATCACCTCAGGGGAGTACATAAAACTACTGGTAGTCATGGCAATTTCGCCATTGGCTTTATAGAAGTCTCCCGAAATATGGGTGTTTTCTGCAAAGTCGGTGGGATAGCCGTCTTCGATGGTAAAGTCCACCGTCCCTGCCTTTAAATCAATGGCGGTAATGGGGCCTTGGGCATAGACCAAGGGTTCATAATCCAGCGTAATCCCTTCAAAGGTGATGTTCTCCGCCTTGCTGATTAACACTCCGACACCGGGGCGGTCCTGGAACAACAGGGTAACGCCATAGCCACGAACGGTGAAGTTTTTCATGCCGTTCAAGCAAAGATGGGGACGCATCCACCCGTCCGCCGCCATAATGGGGTGAAAGGGCAGGCGTGGGTCATAACTTCCTTTGCGAAAGACCCGATAGACGCCTTCGGGAATGGTCACTTCCGACTTGCCCGAAAAATAAGCATCCTCAATCAGCTTCTGGATATCCACATCCTCACGGATGATTCCTTTATATACGGGAGAATATTCCCCATGGGCTGTGCGACCTACGGGTTGTTTCCGTGCCAAGTTGAAAGCCGAGAACAGTGCCTTTACCTGTGCAGGAGAAAGTACTCCGTTATAATAAGGAAGTCCCAGCTCCTCTGCCTTGGCTAAAAGGGTCTCGCCTTTTAAGGGGCGACGGAAGCTTTCCCACAGATTGACCAGCACCCCAAGGGCTTCGTAGCCGTTGATGCTCTGGCTCGGGAACAGGTGATGGTCGCAAACCATATCCCGAGGAATGACATTACGCCGATAAAGGTCATAAACCGCACCGTAGCAGGGGTCGTTTTTGTGGACATCGTCAAACAGGTCCCGTCCTTCAAAGCAGAGCAAGGACAGGTCTTTTGCCAAGCCTGCAAAGAACTCACTTCGAGAACATTCTTCCGCCTCGGACGGCAGATAACGTTCTGCCTCCTTAACCCAGGAGGTTGCATAGAACAGAGAAACAGGCCAGTCCGCGGTGGTCGCCTTACCCAGCGTCTTAATTTCAAACCGTAACAAGTCCCCCTGTTTTACATCAAACTGCAGCGCCTCAATGCCTTGACGCACATCTTTTTTGGCGACAATGGGGCCAAATACACACTCGCCATTTTGATAGATTGCGGCGGTAACGTCATCCGTTTCCAACGCGTCCACCAAAACCGACGGAGCAACCACCGTACCGGTTTCGGGAGCAGTGAACGTAATGAACGCCGGCTCCTCCTCGGCAGGTGAAAAGGTCCACTTGGAAACCCGATGAAGTGTCCACAGATTCCCCTGACCGTTTGGAATAAAATCGGGAATATAGAAAAAAGCGTTTTCTACTTGTAAGCCATCGTATTGATTCGCTTTCATAGCGTTCCCTCCTTTTTCTTTCATCTTATCACAAGTTAAAGCCTTTGTCTTTGCACAATCTGAAAGAAAATTTACACATTCTGTTCTTTTTTTGCCTTTTTTAAAGCGCGGGCGTATTCTTCTTCGGTGCCACTGCGGTTTAAAATATCCAGCAATGCCGAAACAGTCAGCTTTTGGGGCAAGCCCAGTTCCTTTAAAAATCCACTACGCAACCGTGCGCTGTCGCTCCCTCCAAAGAGCCCATCCTCGTAAAACCGCAGACGGGTGAATATGGCATGGGCTGGAGGTGTTTCCTCCTCAAAGGTGCAACCTGCACGGCAGAGCGCATCCAAAATCACTTGGGCAGGAACCCCCTCCACCCCCAAAAGCCCTTCTTTGCCGGGCTTGTCCTTGCGTTTTTCCTTGCCTTTTAATTCAGGGATATAGGCGTGTTTGACCTGCTCTTGGGGAATGATTCCTTTTAAATAGCCACGGATGCGAAATCCGCCACGATCAGAGTCGGTCAAAATCACCAATCCCCGCTCTGCGGCGAGACGGCGGAGCATCGCCTTCTTTTCAGGGTCAGAAAAAATCCGAAACCCGTTGGTCGGAATCACTGTAGCATGAATCAGGGATTGGAGCTTAATCTGGTCATAATGTCCTTCTACAATCAGGACTTCTTTTAAAGTTTTCACGATTGCTCCTCCTTTAGGTTCCGCAACAGGGGCTTTAACCCTTTCCAGGAAAAAGCATAATCCCCGTAGGCTCGGCGAAAGGCGCGGTCGCTGAAGGATTCCAGCTCCGAAAGCTCCAGTCGGGGCTTTAGTTGGGTTTTGAATTCCGAAAGTGGCGTTACGGGCAGGTCTTTATTGTGGGGGCAGACCTCTTGACAACGGTCACATCCCCAAATCAGGCTTCCGCGCAGAAACAGTTCCCGCTCCTCGGGGGTAAAGTCCTTTCGGGTCTGGGTCAAATCAGACAGACAACGAGCGCGATTAAAAGGTCCGCTTAAAGCATCAGACGGACAGGCTTTGATACAAGCGTCACAACCGATGCACGTCTCGTTACAAGGGGTGTCCGCCTCCAAATCCAAGTCGGTGCGAATCAAGCCAATAAAGACATAAGACCCGTAGGTGGGGTGAATCAAGCAACCGTTTTTGCCCATAAAACCCAAGCCTGCTTGCTGTGCCAATTTCCGCTCAGGCAGGGGGTGGTTGTCCACCAAAATTGTTACGGTTGCATCGGGATAGCGTGCTTTTAACGCTTCTGCCACGGGGGTCAGCAACCTCCGCACGGTTACATGATAATCGGGTGCCCAGGCGTAACGGGAGAGGTTGGCGTCTGCCTTTTCCCCTGCATAGTACGGAAAGAGAGCCACCAAAACAGAGCCACCGTCTATTTTGCAGACGCCGACTTCGGTCAAGCCCTGTTTTTCAAAAAGCTCTTTTAACCAAAAATCCATCTTATCCTCGCTGTGCGATGACCATGCGGTCTAACCCTGCATAGTCTTTTTTGGTAATCACACTGGTATATTTTTCGGTGGACTTCAAAAGTGCTTCCACCGCTTCTTTTTGGTCATAGCCGATTTCCATTAGCAGCCAGCCCTTGGGGTTTAAAACATCGGCAGCACTTGAAAGAACCCGATAAAAGTCCAAACCGTCTGCACCGCCATCCAATGCCATGGTCGGTTCACGATCGATGACTTCGGAATCCAAGGTGTCCAGCACTGCAGTCTGAATATACGGCGGATTGCTGACAATAATGTCCGCTTTTCCCCAGTCGGGCATACCCTGCAACAAATCGTAACGGCAGAGTTGCAGACGGTCTGCCACACGTAGCCTGTGGGCGTTCTGTTCAGCAACCGCCAAAGCCGCCTCCGACAGGTCGCAGGCGATTCCCGTTGCATCCATTCGCTCTGCCAAAAGGGTGGTTGCAATGCATCCGCTCCCTGTACACAGGTCGAAAAACCGCCCCCCTTCGGGCAGGTGCAACAGCGCCTCTTCCACCAACAGCTCCGTTTCAGGACGGGGAATCAGCACCGCAGGGGAAACAAAAAAAGAACGACCGAAAAAATCACTCGTCCCCAAAACATACGCCAACGGAATCCCCGACAGGCGCTTTTCCGCCAAAGCATTGACGGTCTCTTCTTCTTTTTCAGATAGGGTCACTTCCGCACGCATCAGCAGTTCGGATAACGACAAGCCCAACACAAAAGAAAAGATGTGTCGGGCTTCGTTTGCGGCATTTTCAATTCCTGCTGCTAAAAAGCGGTCACGGGTGTGACGCATCGCTTCTCGGATTACCATTGTGCATCCTTCTCCTCGGCAGGTAAGACGGCGGTCATTGCAGCAATGGCCACCTCAATCTGGGAATCATCGGGCTCGATGGTGGTGATGTTCTGCAACCACAGACCCGGCTTACTTAAAATGCGGGAAACCGCTCCGTTCGAGCGACCTGCCCACTTGATAAATTCATAAGAAATACCTGCAACCACAGGCAACAGTAACAACCGATAAAGCAGTGCCTGCCATGCAGGGGTGGCTTCCCCTAACAGGGCGTTTAAGACCGTGAAGGTCAGGATACTGACAATCATGACGATGCACAAAAAGCTGGTGCCACATCGGGGATGCAGACGGCTTTGCACGCGGACATTTTCAACGGTCAGGGGCAGGCGGTTTTCATAGCAGAAAATCGTCTTATGCTCGGCACCGTGGTACTCAAACACACGGTGGATGTCTTTCATACGGGTGACCAGTAACAGATAGGTGACAAAGATGGCGATACGAAAGACCCCTTCCAGCACGCTCTGTAAAAAGACGTTTAAGTCTCCGAAAATCCAGTTTAACAGGTCTACCAATACACGGGGCAAAAACATAAAGAGCAGGACCGACAAGCCAATGCCTAAAATCACCGAGAAGGTGATGACCACGCTTTGGAGCTTGTCGCCTAATTGGCGTTCTAACCAACCAGGTTCGGACTCTTCTTCCAGATCATAAAACTCGGCAGAGTACATCAGTTCCTTGGTGCCCAAAATCATAGACTCGAAAAAATTAAACACCCCTCGAATCAAGGGCAGGCGAAAGAACTTGTGCTTGAAGATATGCCGAATGGGTTCGGTTTTTAGTTCAATCTCACCGTCCGGTTTACGGACAGCGGTTGCAATCGTCTCAGGACCGCGCATCATAATCCCTTCAATCAGGGCCTGACCGCCGATACTGGTACGAAAGGCAGGACATTCTTTTTTGCAGGACATGGTTTTCTCCTTATTCCGCGCAGTGCTTCAGTCCTTCATCCATGGTACGAAGAACATCACGCACCTGGCGGCGAAAATCGTTGACTTCGGTCTTGGCGCTTTCTGCGTCTGCTAAAATCTGGGTCTTTGCCTTTTCAGCATCTGCTAAAATTGCGGCGGCTTTTTCCTCCGCCTCGGCAACCAGTTGTTCTGCCGTGCGCTGTGCAGCCATCAAGCCGTCTGCCAACTTTTGCTTCTCTTCTTCATGGGCGCGGGTGAGCTCCGCCTTGGTGGTTTCCACCTCTTCGCGCAGAGCCTTCATCTCCTCGTCCTTTGCAACAATCGCCTCGGACAGGCGGGCGATTTCTACCAATACATCTTTCTTGCGAAACCCGAACAAACGGGTGCGAAATCCATTCTTTTTCATTTGTTTCATCCTCCCAACTCAGTGGATAGAAATATTATACCCTTTTACGGCTGTTTTGTCAATGCAGCCTTTGCCAACGGACTAAAATGTCCCGTGCAATGGGTGCAGCGGCGTCTCCGCCTGTGCGCCCTGCATACTCCAATAACACACAAATGGCAATGTTTGGCTCCTCCGCTGGGGCATAGCCAATGAACCAGGCATGGTCAGCATCGGCGCGCTCGTTCTGGGCAGTGCCAGTTTTTCCCGCAATACCGACAGACGCTCTTGCCGCTGTGCCTGTGCCTTCGGTAACCACTGCCTTCATCCAATCCTGTAGGGTCTGCGCCACCGATTCGGAAACGGCATAGCCTTTGGATTTACTTCCTGTTTTGACATGAAAACCGTTGGGGTAAGTGACGTCCGATACCAGATAGGGTTGCATCCGTTGCCCGTCATTAGCGATGGTGGCGGCAACGGTCGCCATCTGCAAGGGGGTCGCTAACAAGTCCCCCTGACCGATGGAGGTCTGCGCCAGTTTCCCTGCCCCTTTGACCGAACGCGGAGCTTTGGAATCGGTCACGGTTAAGTCAAACTTCATCGTCTCGTTAAAGCCGAAGTCCTCTGCCATGTCCAAAATTTTCTCGTAACCCAGTTGCTCACCCAAGCTTGCAAAAGCCGTGTTGGAGGACTTGACAAAGGCGGACTTTAAGTCCAGCTCCCCATAAGTTTTTCCGCCGTAGTTGCGGATTTTCGTGCCGTCGAAGGAGACCTCTTCCTCGGTATCCGAAAATGTAAAGTCATCCATTCCTGCTTTTAATGCCGCCGCGGCAACAATGACCTTAAAGGTCGAGCCGGGGGCGTAGCTTCCGTTGATGGCACGGGCAACGAAGGGCGCGTTCTGGTCATCCTCTGCCAAGGTGGAAAAGTTTTTTGCCAAAGCGTCAATATTGGGGTCGAAAGTAGGGTTGCTGTAAAGAGCCAGCACCTCACCTGTTTTGGGGTCCAAAGCCACCACCGCGCCATGCTGATTTCCCAGCCTTGAGGCAGCATAGGCTTGCAGGTCATGGTCGATGGTTAAGGTCACGTCCGCTCCCCGACGCTCGGTACTGAGCATGGTAATCACGTCGGTCAGGTTTCCGCTCTGGAGATTTAGCGACTGGTTGTTGTAATTCGCTTCCAAAAGGACGCGCCCATAGGTACGGGAGGAATAACCCAACACATGGGTATAGAGTCCACCCTTGGGGTAGACACGGGTGCCGTCTTCGGCATTATCTGCCAGGACCTCCCCGTTGCGATCCAAGAACCGACCCCGTTCCTGCCGTTGCTCCAGCTCCCACTGACGGGTGTCATAAGGGCTGTTTTGCACTTCTTGGGGCGGAAACAGGACAAACAAAGTCAGATACACACAAATGGACAGGAACAAAAGCCCCATCAAGACACAAAGCTGGATGATGCGACGGTCGTTTTTCATGCGGCATCCTCCTTTTTGGTTTGCAGGGATTTCTGGGCGATGGCAGACAAGACCCCAATCTGGAAGAAGCTGATTAAAAGAGAGGTTCCGCCATAGCTGATAAAGGGCAGGGTCACCCCTGTTAAGGGAATGAGCTTAATCATGCCACCGATGATGATAAAGG
>JAGAUM010000234.1 GCA_017620795.1 Clostridia bacterium | reverse complement strand
GGGGACTACGGAAAGCTTTATCCGACCTATTCATTACGGTTGGCACAACAGATGTGTTCTTTGGTGCCCTATGCGGACATCCTAACCCCCAATTTGACCGAGGCTTGTATTTTAACCAACACCCCTTATCGCGCTGATATGACCGATGATGAGTTAAAAACGATTTGCCACAAGTTGTCCGAGTTAGGACCGGAAAAGATTGTGATTTCAGGCTTGGAACGCGAGGGTGACCTGGTAAATTATGTGTATGAAACTGGGGAAACACCTGTGGTGGTTACCGAACATAAAGTGGGCCCCTGCCGTTCTGGGACGGGGGACGTGTTTTCGTCCATCATTGCGGCAGACGCTGTGCTGGGAAAACCCTTTGTAGAATCGGTTCAACACGCGTCAAGCTTTATTGCAAAGGTATTAAGACGCACCGTTGAACTGGATTTACCCAAGACAGACGGTCTTTGCTTTGAGGAGTTTTTGACGGAGGTATAAGGATGAAGACATCGGTTAAAGAATTATGTAAGGCAGGGGTTTTTGCCGCAATTATTTTTGTCGTAACGGCTTACTTGCATATTCCAAGTCACACGGGATACACCCATGTAGGAGATGCCTTTATTTATCTTGCCGCTTGCTTTTTATCGCCACCGTATGCTATTGCGGCGGGCGTTATTGGAGCAGCACTGGCAGACGCACTCAGTGGATATGCGATTTGGGTTCCTGCCACTGTTGTAATCAAAGGGCTGACCGCGGCTTGCTTTTCAAAAAGCGAGCAAGTATTAACCAAACGTAACGGTTTTGCTTTGGTTTTAGCAGACGCAATTTGTATTGGTGGGTATTACCTTTATGACGCAATCTTATGCGGAAACTTTTCCGTTCCACTGCTTGGCGTTCCTGGGTATATCACCCAATGCGTTTTGAGTAATGGCTTGTTTTTAGTCGTGGGGTTGATTTTTTACAGACAAAAAAAGAGAGCATCGAAATGATGCTCTCTTTTAATTTGCTTTTATGCGTTGGCTTTTACCGCGTCGAACTCGTCTTGAATATCCTTGGAAGGAGCGGCAGTCAACAGGGAAACAACAACAATGCAGATTGCCGAGAAGATGAATGCGGGCAACAGCTCGTAGATTGCGAAAATGCCACCCAGTTTGCTAATGACCAGCTTCCACAAAAAGACCATGCCTGCGCCGCCGACCATACCTGCGATAGCACCGGCTTGGTTGGTACGCTTCCAGAACAGGGAGAAGAGCATAATCGGACCGAAGGTAGCACCGAAGCCTGCCCATGCAAAGGAAACGATGCGGAAGATGATGCTGTCTTCGTCCAAAGCAATCAGGGTTGCAATGATGGTAATTAAAACCAAGGTGATACGAGAAACCATCATAACCTGCTTATCCGTTGCATCCTTCTTGAAAACGCCCTGGAAGAGGTTCTTCGCAACAGAGGATGCAGCGATTAACAGATAAGAGTCGGACGAGCTGATGGTTGCTGCCAGAATACCTGCCATGATAAAACCGGCAAACAAGGGAAGAATGCCTGTGCTCAACAGATTCTCAGACAACAGGATGAAGATGTTTTCTGCATCCGAAGCAGAGGACAGTGCAGTGGGGAAGAGATGACGACCTAAGACACCGATAAAGACGGCAACTGCCAAGGAAATAATAACCCAGATTGTTGCGATGCGGCGGGAACGAGTCAGTTCTTCTTCCGAACGGATTGCCATGAAGCGTAAGAGCACCTGAGGCATACCGAAATAACCCAAGCCCCAAGCCAACAGTGAGCAGATGGTCAGTAAGCTGTAAGGAGCAGCGTCACCGAATTGGGGAACGCCATTGATGACAGTCTGAACACCGTTTTCAGTGATGGGGGAAGCAATGTTGAAGAATTCCAAGAATCCGGGGATGTTCTTTGCGTTTTCAATGATACCCGCAAAGCCACCTGCGTTGGAGACGCCTAAAATGCCGACGATAGACAATGCGGCAATCATGACGATTGCTTGCATGAAGTCGGAAGCGCTTTCTGCCAGGAAACCACCTAACCAGGTGTAAAGCAGAACAAAAACGGCGCCGACAATCAGCATAGCAATATACGGAGTGCCGAACAAGGTAGAAAAGAGCTTACCACAGGTAACCAGACAACTGGATGCATAAACGGTGAAAAATACCAGGATAAACACTGCGGCAATGGTCAGGATAACGGGCTTCTTCTCATGGAAACGGTTGGAGAAGAATTCAGGCAAGGTGATGGAATTGTTTGCCTTAATGCTATAACGGCGTAAGCGCTTGGAAACAATCAGCCAGTTTAAGTAAGTGCCGACAGCCAGACCTGCGGCAGTCCAGAACGCTTCTGCAAGACCGCACCAGTAAGCAACACCAGGCAGACCCATCAAGAGCCAGCCACTCATGTCCGAAGCCTCTGCACTCATAGCAGTAACCCAAGGACCTAATCCGCGGCCACCTAAAAAGTAGTTTTCGGAGCTTTGTGCCGCGCGCTTCGCATAAACGACACCAATGGAGATGACCGCCAGCATATAAATGCACATAGCAATCAAAATCAAAATTTCGTTTGTGTTCATTGGAATCTCCCTTCAATGTATAAATATGCATATATATTACCATAGTTTTTCGGTTATTTCAATAAAAATATTATATTTTTTCATTTTTCGCCATTCTATTGCAAAATGATTTAAAATCTGCTATATTGTAATTAAGGAGGCGATACTATTATGATTTGTAGATTCTGCGGAAAAAATTTACCGGAGGAAAGCACCTTTTGCTCTCAATGCGGGAAAAATCAAAGCGATTGTCCGACGAGCATCAGGATTGAAAAACCGGTAAGTATTGGCGCCTATTTCGGTCTTTTATTGTTGTTCGTCCTGCCAATCATCGGATTCTTTGCCGCTCTGATTGTGGCATTGGTTGCTAAAAATCGCAATCTCAAGAACTTCGCAATTGCTGCAGTGATCTGGACCGTGATTGCAACGTTTATTGGTTTTGCCATCCTTGGTATCTCGTTTTGGGTGATTAGCGATCAAGTGCTTCCAGAAACCTACTGGCTTGATCATTATGAACCGTTTGAGGACTTTGAACATTGGGAAGAATTCGAAGACCATCTTCCCATTCATCCGTATTTTTGATGCGCATCCGTCATTTGCGTGAAAAGCTTCTGTTTACATTGGCGTATCTGGCTTTTATTGCAGTGCTTTATGCGTTTCAGGTGCCTTGCTTCTTTCTTTGCTTTTTTCGGCATCCCTGCCCTGGTTGTGGCATGACCCGTGCGTATGTCGCGTTGTTACAGGGTGAAGTGCTAAGCGCCTTTCATTGCCATCCGATGTTTTGGGCAGTGCCTGTAATTTATTTGTTTATTCTTTTTGACGGACAGCTTTTTCGAAGCAGAGGATTGAATACTACGGTTTTGATTTTACTGGGTCTTGGTTTTCTGTTGACTTGGTTATGGCGAATGATACTCTAAAGGAGGAGTTTTAATGTTTTGTAGAAATTGCGGAAAAGAAATGGAAGCGAATGCGGCTTATTGTGTAGGCTGTGGCGTTGCCGCAGGACAGGGGAATCAGTTTTGCCCTGTATGTGGCGCAGAAACCCATGAACAGGCGGTTGTCTGTGTGAAATGCGGTGCAGGATTGCGCAACAGCTTCGGAATGGTTCCTGGACGCAAGTCCCGCTTGGTTGCAGGCTTGCTCGGCATCTTTTTAGGTGGCTGGGGTGTACACAACTTTTACCTTGGCAACATTGGTAAAGCCATTGCGCAGATTGTCTTGACCTTCTGCTTCGGTATCGGTGCAATCTGGGGTTTGATTGAAGGCATTATGATTCTGGTTGGTTCTATTAATACCGACGCACAGGGAAACCCCTTGTCGGATTAAAGAGTTATGAAACAGATTATTATCAACTATCTGTTTGTCCTTGGTCTTCCCATAATTGTTGGCATGGTAGTTCGTATCCTGCTTCGGCAATTTAGCAAAGCCTATTTTACAACAATTGCCTTTGCGGTCTTGACCCTTGTGGGATGGG
>JAGAUM010000233.1 GCA_017620795.1 Clostridia bacterium | reverse complement strand
GGTACGCATCTGCTACGCATATGCCTTGCTTGCCGACCCAAATGCTTTGCATTTCGGTACCCGTCTGCGCACCACACGCCTAAAAACGATCATCAATCGTTTTATTAACGTCTCGTGCCTTCTTAAGCTTCAAGTCCTTTCTAACAAAGCCAAAACAAAAGGCCATCCTTATGGACGGCCTCGTATTTTGGTGCGGATGACAGGACTTGAACCTGCACGTCGGGGACACCAGAACCTAAATCTGGCGTGTCTGCCAATTCCACCACATCCGCATACTCCTCTATTATAGGGTGCGAAACTGAAATTGTCAAGAGTTTTGAATGTTTTGTAAATTCCTCGAAAACAGTTGCCATTTTAAAGGTATTGTGCTATACTATAGGATAAGTTTTGAGAGGAATGACACTTTATGGTTTTTGATATTTTAAAGGATGTTGTCGGTGGCAATCTGGACTTAAAAGAAGGTCTTTGCACTTTGGTGGTAATGCTTGCCGCGCTAATGATTTCCCTGTCCGCTCACGAGCTTTGCCACGGTCTTGGTGCTTTATTGATGGGGGATAAGACTCCGCGCTATGACGGACGGTTGTCTTTAAACCCATTGCATCACATTGACCCTATCGGTACCCTGTGCTTGTTGTTTTTTGGTTTTGGTTGGGCAAAGCCCGTAATGGTCAACCCGCGGAACTTCAAAAATGCGAAACTTGGCATGGCAATTACCGCTTTGTTTGGCCCTCTTTGTAACTGGATTTTAGGGTTTGTTGCAACTCTTTGTTATGGCTATTTCTATTTCAATCACTCCGATTTGATCTACATGGTCTTGTTTTTTGAACTGCTTCTGTCTTTTAACATCGGTTTGATGATTTTTAATCTGATTCCCATTCCGCCTTTGGACGGTTCCAAAATCTTGGGTGCCATTCTGCCTGGGCGTTGGTATTATCAGCTGTTGCGCTTTGAGCGTTATGGTTTTATTATTTTGATTCTGTTAATCAATCTGCCGTTTTTTGATCGCATTTTAGACTGGGCATGGAATCTGGTATTTAGCGGTTATCTTTCGGTAGTGAATATCATTTTACTTTGAGGTGAAGCATGAACGATCAGCTTTCGTTTCATTTAGAGGTCTTTGACGGACCTTTAGAGCTTCTTTTGCACTTGCTGAAAAAGAACAAAGTGAATATTTATGACGTTGCGCTGACACAAATCGTGGACCAGTACATGGAGTATTTGGAGACCTTGCAGGAAATGGATCTGGATGTAACGGGTGAGTTCTTGGTACTGGCATCCCAGCTGCTTTTAATCAAGTCCTATCTGCTCCTTCCGAAAAATGAGGAGGAAGAGGAGGAAGACCCTCGTGATGCTTTGGCACAGCGGTTAAAGGAGTATGAGAAGTATCGTGTTGCCGCCTCGACCTTGCAGGAATGGCAGTTTTTGGGCGCTCAGCTTTATACCAAGCACCAGGATGCCATCGACCCTGCAATTTTACCCTGTGATCAGCAGTTTGATGTACAAGCATTTGCTCAGGCGTTTACAGAAATTCTGCACCGTCATGAACGAAAAGTGCCTCCCAACCCTGCGGTCTTTGAACGCCTGATTCGCGCAGAACGCTATCGGGTACAAGACCAGATACATTGGGTTCGCCGTCGCCTGCATAAAAAGAATGGCACCCGACTTCCCGACCTTTTTGAGGGAATGGTCCATCGCATGGAAATTATCACAACGTTTTTGGCAATTTTGGAATTGCTGAAAGCCAATCACATCCGCGTGGAACAGAAACGAAAAGAGTTTTGGCTCTTTGGACAGGAGGAAGCATAAGTGTCAAACAGAGAAGAATCGGTTATTGAGGCATTACTGTTCGCTTCGGGCGAACCTGTCGCTATCGCGGAGCTTTCTGCAATTTTAGACCTGCCCAAAGAGAGCATCGTTGAAAAAGTTGAAAAGATGCAAAAGGAGTGGGATGTAGAGGAACGGGGCTTTCGTATTCTTACCTTGGAAGACGGATACCAGATTTGTACCCGTGACTGCTATTTTCCCTATATTCAGAAACTGGTCGAGCCTCGCCGTCAACAACCCTTGTCTCAGGCAGCTTTGGAGGTTCTGGCAATCATCGCGTACCAGCAACCTGTTACCCGAAGCGTAATTGAGGAGATTCGTGGTTGTAACAGTGACAGTGGCTTGGCACGTTTGATTGAGCGAGGACTTTGTGAGGAACAGGGCCGTTTGGATGCCCCGGGTCGCCCGATGCTTTATGGAACTACTACCGAGTTCTTGCGTGCATTTGGTCTGACTTCGATTCGTGACCTGCCAGAACCAGACGGCTTGACCGAGATTGAAAAACTGTTAATGGAGCGGGAAGAAGATGCCGAACAGCCCGAAAACCAGTGAAGAACTACATAAGAATCACCGCCAGCGCATGAAAGAACGGATTCGGTCTCAGGGGATTTTCAGCCTGCAGGAACATGAAGTATTGGAGTACTTGCTTTATTATGCAGTGCAGCGTCGTGACACCAATCCTTTGGCGCACCGCCTGATACGTCATTGCGGTAGTTTGGGTGGTGTCCTGTCCGCTTCTTATGATGACCTTTTGACCGTGCAAGGGGTAACACCCCATATTGCTTTTTTCCTGTCAACACTGTCTGAGATTATGGACTATAGCGCAGCGAAGGAAGCGAAGGAACAACGCCCCAATCTTTCGGATGTAGAAGAACGAAAAGCTTTTGCCCTATCCCAACTTCGCACTGCAAACCGTGAGCAGGCCTGTGTTGTTTTAATGGACCACAATAAAAAGGTGATTGCCACTCGCGCTGATTTTGCAGGAGGCTTTGACACAGTTACGATTGATGTTCGTGAGATTATGGCATTTTGTTTGCAAAAACAGGCGGTTTATCTGATGTTTGCGCATACTCATCCAAATGGCGTTTTAACCCCGTCTTCTAAAGACGTGGAGACTACAATGCAAATGAAACGGACCTTACAGGGGATTGGCGTTACGCTGTTAGACCATATCCTGGTTGCACAGAATCGCACTTACAGTTTTAAAGAGAATATGATGTTGTAAAGGAGTATACCCATGAAGAAACAAATCACTCAGAAAGAAGGAGCGGCACCGTTGCCGATTCGTTTTTTTCAGATTTATGTGCGCGTATTCTGGAAGCTTTGTCTTTTAGGACTCATTGCCGGAGCGGGCGTAGTATTAGGCATTTTAATTGCTCTTGGTGCGGCATACATTTCACCTGTGGATCGCCTTTCGACTCTGTTTGGTTTATTGGGCGTCGGGCTTTATTATGTGTTTGTGGTGTCTCCCTTCTTTGCAGGAACGTCCTATCTGGTCCGCAACTTCTCCCGTCAGGAGCATGCCTGGATCAGTGATATTTTCACCATCGCCCGTAAAAATTACTGGCGTGCAGTTGCAGTTGGCGCTATTGACGTGTTAATTGCATTCATGCTCTATTTTTCTTTTGCGTTTTATACCATGCAGGCAGGATTCATGAACTTCTTCCGTTACATCATTTTCATGATGGCAATCCTGTTTTTATGGATGCATTATTATTTGTATACCATGTTGGTTACCTTCGACTTCAGTCTAAAGGCATTGTACATCAATTCTTTGATGTTTGCACTGAACCGATTCTTCTGGAACATTCTGATTACTTTTATCGTTCTGTTCCTGCTGGTGTTGGAGTATAGTGCTGCAATGCTATTTTTAACCAATGGCGACACCATCCTGGTCCTGCTGATTGTATCGGTTCTGGGTTTGGGGGCACTGTTCTACACCGTAGGTTTTTGGACTTATCCCACCATTAAATCGAAAATCATTGATCGCATTATGCACCGTCGCACCATGCTGAAAAGGGCGCCGTTGCTCCCTG
>JAGAUM010000232.1 GCA_017620795.1 Clostridia bacterium | reverse complement strand
CTGCACCCATAATATAATGCTCACCCAAGCGGATATAGCGCCCGGGGCTCCGCTCCGCAACTGTAACCACCAGGCGGCGCAGGTAAGAAGACAACGTCTCATTATAGCCCTTCTTCATGGTCCGTGCAAAGAGAGCCTGGTCGGCAAAAGACTTTTCCATCTGTTCTTGCAGACTTCCGTCCAAAAAAGCAGACAGGGTAACATCGGTCACCTGTTCAGCTTTTCGGTTCTCATATTCATTGATATCATAGGGGAATGCCAAGGTCCGCACCAGGCTGACTGTTAAAAACGCCAGCAATATCGCAACAAACCCGAAATTGATTACTTTTTTCATCAGTCTTATTACAATCGGATGATTGCTTGTTCCTCCTCGTACGTAATCCGCTCCCCTTCACTGCAAAGGGAGTCTAAATAGGCCAGATATGCTTCTTTGGAAGCAAAGGGTGCCTGATAGTTTTTAACGACCTCAAGAGCACGCTCGGCATTGTCCTGCAACAACAGCGTGAGCATTGCCACTTGCCACTTGGCAGAAGCCACACAAGCAAGGTCGGGGTTGGAAACATAATAATCTTTCCCGTGGGAAGTGCCTACCGCCCCTGCAGCATAGGGATGAATCATGGGCATGACACAGCTCAGGTCGCCCATGTCAGTGCTACCCGTACTGGTCACACCAGTGTGATGAAACGGAACGCCAATAATGTCTGCCGCTTCACCAATCACTTTCAATAAATCCTGATTGTTTTGGTAGGGTGCATAGCCTGCAGAGTCTTCAATCACCACATTAGCACCCAAAGACAACGCACCACCGATTAATGCGCGGTTAACCTTTTTGTTGGTCTTTTCAATGGCTTCAAAGCTATTGCCACGGACATAGCTTTCGATAATCACCTCATCAGGAATAGCATTGACCGCATTCCCGCCCTTGGTAACGATGGGGTGTACCCGAATCATGTCCGGTTCGCGGAAGGTTTCGCGGATGGCATTGATAGCGGACAAACCTTGAGTCGCCGCATAAAGGGCGTTGCATCCCCGTTCGGGTGCACCACCAGCATGGGAAGCTTTGCCTTTATAAATAATCTTCTTGGCAAGACAACCGACACCACCGCAGTTCACCGTAAAGGTATCGCCCAAGGTAGTATGAACCATAAACGCAAGATCAACCCCGTCAAAGTAACCGCGATGCAAGAACTCAGGCTTACCACCAAAATACTTGATTTTGCCTTCTTTTTTCAGACGGGTGCGATAGTCAATTTCAATCAGCTCTTCTGCCGGAACGGCACAAAGACGGATGCGTCCCGATAAGCCGTCTAATACCCCCGGTTCTTTCAGTGCCGCTGCAACACCCACCAAGCCAGCACACTGTGCGGCATGTCCACAACAGTGAACGGCACCTGTTTGGGGGTCCGCATCGGGATGGTCAAAACAGATTAACGAGTCCAGTTCACCCAAGATTAAAAGTTCAGGGCCCGGTCTGCCGGTATCAATCACGGTATAAAATCCAGGAATATCCTCTGCCAACGTAAGCTCATAGCCCAAATCGCGAAAGACCTTTTCCATGTAGGCAGAGGTCTTTACCTCGCGGTAACCTGTTTCAGGATTCTTCCAGATATAATCTAAAGTATCCAAAATCAATTGTCTGTTCTTTTCAACTGCGTTTAAACGATGTTCCATCAAAATACCCCCAATGCACTTAATGCATAAATCCATACAAATAAAGTGAGTAAGCAACATGCGGATGTAAAAACCACTGCATGGGCTGCCAAATGCTCATCTCCGCCCATCTGTTGTGCCATTGAGAAAGACGAGACGGCAACGGGTCCGCCGAAGATAATCAGCAGGCATGCTATTTCTTCACTGCCAAAGCCCAGGTAGCAAGCCAAGGGCAACGCTAACAACGGAACAATCACCAAGCGAGAT
>JAGAUM010000231.1 GCA_017620795.1 Clostridia bacterium | reverse complement strand
TGAGATGCAGTCGCGTTTAGGTGAGTCGCTTTCCTACTGGTGTGGCACCTTGTGTACGGTTGCGGACGAGGTTTTGCGACACAGACGTGCTTCTAATGACCTATCGGAGTTTTTCTTTATGTCGGATATGCACCACGAAATAAACCATCAGCGTGCGATTCCGATTGCTAATTGCCTCTCGGACACTCTTGGCATTGACCGACTGTTTTTTGGCGGAGATTTTATGAACGGACAGGACGTCCTTGCAGACTCGCTCGTTGTACGGGATGATTGGCTTTCGATGATGAACGGCTTTCATGGCTTCTGGTATCCGGCACGCGGCAACCACGATACCAATACCGCCGCTACGCCCTTTAGCGTAGAGGATTTTTGGCCGGATGCCGATTATTACCGATACATCCTGCGTAACAGTGGCGCGTTTGCACATCAAGAAGGAATGCGCGTAGTGCGTAGTATCTGCCCCGGAATGCGTGATCGGCATGACAATCTCTTAACAGAGGTTACGGAGGACTGTCTGTTTTACTATCTGGATGATGAAAAGGCGCGGATTCGCTATTATTTCCTGGAGGACGGTGTTGGCGGTCTTTTGGATGAGGTCGCTGGCCACTATAACATTGCTACCCATCCGTCTGTAAACGTGATTCCGTATGCCGAGCAGATCAAGTGGCTGAAGTACACCGCTACCGAAGGGGAGGATGCGTTGCAAGACGGCTGGGGTCTGGTGGTTGTGGAGCATATTATGTTCAATCCCTATCCGCTGGCTGATTGGGTTCCTGACCTCTCGTCCTACTATCGGGCGCTGACGGCGGCCTTGCATGAGATTCTGCCGACCTTGACCGAACGAGGGGCAGAAATTATAGCCGTATTGAGCGGACATACCCATTGGGACGGGGAGTGCCAGACCGAGGACGGCTATCCGGTAATTGCTACTACCTGCGATGCAGACTATTTGGGTCAGAAGCAGGAGCGGTTTGCATTGGAACGCTATGCAGGCAGCGCGACTGAGCAGGCGTTTGAAATTGTGCAGATAGACCGTCAGCATCGTCGCTTGTACTTAACCCGCGTGGGGTCGGGCAGAAACCGTAGCTTTTCCTATCGGGGCGCACAACCGACACCCGAAGGATAAAATCGAAAATAAAACTTCCGTAACAGAAATTCCGTTATGGTATACATTTTTCGGCTTCGGTTTTTGTTCCGGGCTTACCCCTCCTTTTGGGGGGAGGGGTAAATGTTTTTCTTGGCATCTCGCCCAGTCCGTATTACAATGTAACTAAGGGGCAGACCTGTTATCGGATTGCCTTTATGTAACTAAAGACAAGAACCGCTTTACTGTTTGGGGCAGTAGCGGTTTTTGCTTTTAACCGTTACGGACCAAAAGGAACTCATCAAGAGTTCCTTTTGACATTTTTATAGGGTGATAAAACGGACTGTGACAAAGGCTTTTGGTGTTGACTATTAAGCGACAGAGGAGTATAATAAAGGCAATAAGACAACAGGGGTAGACGCGAAAGCAACTATAAGGAGGATAAACCATGAAGTACACTTTAAACAACCTTTTGGATGACAAAAACTTAAGAAAGGAACTGGTGGAAGGAACCTTTACCTTTAACGATAAGGAAGGGGATTTCTTTGCCGTTGACTTCCAAAACGAGAGTATGAGACAGAACCATATCACTGTCTTTGAAGTCCTTTATAGCTTGGGTGGCGAATCCCTTTTTGAAGAATTACTGGCAGGGGGCAACACCTGCCTGACCAAAGACCCCGACGCTGCGAAGGTTGGCGTTCAGCCCATTGCAGGTGCCGAGGGATGGTACTTAAAGACCAACGCTTCTGCCGTGGCGGCATTTAACTCCATCTTAAACGGATTGGCTGGCCTTTATGATGAATATCGCTTCAGCTTTTCTGTGTCGGAAGAATCGACTGCTACTCATATCGTAGCCGACTCCGAAAACGCTTACGGAACAGGGATTCTGATGAGTGCTCCCGAGTTGCGTTTTGTGGAAGAGGATGATCAGATCAGCATTCTGAATGTTGACGAAAACGAAGCCATGTCCTTTGTAATCCAAGAAAAAGACGGATCACTGGAGTTTGATAAGTTCTATCGCGTCGAAGGTATCTTAAGAGAGCAGTTTGATGAGGAGGAAGAACAAACTCCTTCTGCTTACAAATACCAGCTGGAAAAAGGTGGCAAGGTCGGCTTCTTTAACGCTGATTTTTCCCAAGTTATTCCGCCTGTGTTTGAAGATGTTATTCTTACCAACGGCGGTGTTTTGATTGCGTGGAAGGATTGTAGTAGCGGATTTGAAGAGGCGGACGAAAGGAAGTACGAGCTCTGCTTTGGGAAATCGTCCTGGGGCCTGAATCAGCACACCTTGGACCTTTCGATTTCTTATAAAACGGAGAAAGGCTACAGAGGCTGTCCTGCTCCGACCGCTTATATTGAAATTGTAAAGTTTGAAGACGAAAAAGAGTTCCTTTGCTACGTTCCTCAGGCAGACATCCCCGAAGCTTTTGTTTTCTTCGATGAGAATAAGCAAAGCGGATGGAATTTCTTTGGCTTGACCCAGAATGTCCGCAATGGTCACTTTATCACGGCTCAAGACGGTATCTTGAGCGGTGAGGGGAGTAAGCGGAAGCTGTTTGTCAAAACTACTGAAGAAAAACAGGATGGCGAAATCCACGCCGAAGACTGCAAGAAACTTTATTTTGGGGAAGAACCTGCTTATAAAGCAGTTAGCAAGTTGTTTGGCGGAAGAGGCTATATTGTTGAAAAGGATGGCTATTATGCCGTAGCGAAGTTTAATACCCCCGAAGGTTTCGCTCTGCGCTCTTATGAATTGGATTTAGAAGAGCTTCTGACCCCCTATGCCTTTACGAAGATTACTTCCGCAACCGAAAAATACCTGTTTGTAGACCGTTTCGGTAAGAAGGGTATCTTTGATATTGAACATAAAACCTATGCTATTCCTTGCGAATATGAGGCCATTTACTACCGCGAAAGAGACGCGTTTTATGTAACGAAAGGCGGATTTGGTGGCACCGTAAAGTTGGAAGACGGGAAAATGCAGTGGGTTGAACAGCTTCATCGGGGTGAATAAACTATGACAATCAGACAAGGAGCCGATGTCATCTATCGCTATATTGTCGAAGGTCTTACCATGGAGAATGTAGGGGACGCCACGGGCTTTACAATCAAAGAAGTTTCCGAGGCAGTGGAAAAAGGTAATTTTAACCGTGACCGTGCTACCCGAAACAATTTCCAAGGTGGACAGGACAAAGGGCGTTATGCTCCCGGCCGTGCGGCGGCAAAGGGCGTTAAAATCACCCGTAATATGATTCTGGACTATCTCCAAAACATTGAATATTGGGATTATGATTTTGACCAGTATGTTGCTGCAGTTGCCGAAGACATGGCGGCAGAACGATATCAGCAGGAACAATATGAACAGGAGCGCCGTCAGCAGGAAGAACGGCGCCGTCAACAGGCGGCTCGGGAGGAACAGTACCGTCGTGAGCAAGCTGCCCGTGCGGAACAACAGCGTCGTGCCTATGAGGCGGAGCAAGCCCGACTTGCTGCCGAAAAGGCAAAGATGGAAAAACAATACCCCCAGTATATCGAACTGGCGCGGAAGCAATTAAAGGCAGGCAAATTGCAAGAAGCAATCGAAGCTGCCCGCACCGCGCGCAAGTGCAAGGATATTTACGAGACCAATTCGCTGATTGCGGAGATTCTGTCTTCGGCAGGCAATGCCGCTTCC
>JAGAUM010000025.1 GCA_017620795.1 Clostridia bacterium | reverse complement strand
TCCCGTCGCCTGACCTCTTTAGAGCAGGAGTATATCCTCCGTTGGGTCAACGAATACCAGATGAGCATGGACATGATTCGCGCCGCCTACGAGCAAACCGTTTTAAACACAGGCAAGCTGGCGTTTCCTTATATGGAAAAGATTTTAAAGAACTGGCACGAAGCCAATGTCCATCAACCTAAAGAAATTGACCAGATTGCAAAGAAGCGGTTGCCCGGCCGTCCGAAAGCCAACCGTTTTATCAACTATCAGGACGAGCATCAGGATTTCAGCGATGTAGAAGCTGCTGCCCTGAAGCGTCGCCATCAAAAGGGAGGCGAATAACATGAGCTTGATGAGTGAAATTCGCCATGCCGCACGGCTGGAGTTGGAAGAAAACCGTCGCCGTGCCGAAAAAAACCATCAAAAAAGCCTTGAAACGGCTTATCGCCGTTGTCCCGAACTGGAAGCCGTTGATCATGAAATGCGCCTTGCATCGTTGAATCTGGTGCAAAAAATGGCACCGGGCAGAGGTGTGGATGAAGCACAGTCTGCTTTGGACGGGCTTCGGGAAAAGCGAAAACGCCTGTTAAAAGAAGCAGGTATGGTTTCCACCGCTACCGACTTTAGGCCCTTCTGTAAAGAATGTAACGATACGGGTCGCATCAACGGAAAGCCGTGCAAATGCTATGAGCGTGCCATGACCCGTGCCATGCTCGCTGTTTCGAGAATCGGTACTCTTTGCAAAGAGCAGACCTTTAAGAACAGCGACCTGTCTCTCTTTTCCGAACAGCACGACCCCAAGTTTGGAATGTCCTCCCGTCAGAATTATGCCGAGATGACCGAAATCTGCAAAGATTTTGCCAAGAATATAAAGCGTGCCGATGGCGAAAGCTTATATTTATACGGCTCTGCAGGCTTAGGCAAGACTTATCTGTGTAGCGCCATTGCCGAACGCGCCATGAAAAACGGACATTCGGTTCTTTACTACTCAGCTTTCGAGCTGTTCCGCGTTGCCCCATCGGATATGGAAGGGCTTCTTTCTTTATTGGAAGAAGTTGACCTTTTGATTCTGGACGACTTAGGTACGGAGTATGTCAGCGAGTATTCTGCCGCCCTCTTTTTTCATATTGTTAATGCGCGTATTAACGCAAAGAAAAAGACGGTTATCAGCAGTAACTTAAACCTCACCGATTTGGCAACCACGTATTCCACGCGTGTTGCCTCTCGCATAGGCGGCGCATATACCCTTCTTCCCTTCTTCGGGAAGGATTTGCGCTGCAATAACTGTTAAGAAAGGAGTGTATAACATGAAACAGATCAATAAAGACATGATCGTTGCCGATGTGCTTCAGCTGGATCCCGGTACCGCACCTTTCTTCTTGGAGATTGGTATGCATTGTCTGGGTTGCCCCTCCGCTACCGGCGAAAGCGTTGCTGACGCTTGTGCCGTTCACGGTGTGGACGCAGACGCGCTCATCGCTCGCATTAACGAGTTCTTAAAGGACCGCTAAGCAAAGCAAAAAGACCACCCAACGGGTGGTCTTTTTTTATTTCTTAAAGGTTTTTTTGACCATATCAAAGAAGGACTTGCACTTTTCGTGGTGCTTGTCACCCAAAGATTCGGCAAACTGACGAAGCAGGTCTTTTTGCTTGCTGTTCAGCCCGCGGGGGACATCGACCGTTACCTTGATATAAGCATTTCCTCGTCCGCGACGATTGATTTGGGGCACGCCCTTGCCTTTTAAGGTAAAGACGGCGCCCGTTGCGGTGCCTTCGGGGATGTCCAGAGTCTCTTCACCATCGACGGTGGGAACCTTGATGGTGGCACCCAATGCCGCCTGAGTAAAGGTGATGGGCACTTCGCATAGGATGTCGTTGTCGTGCCGTTCGAAAATCGGGTGTGCCTTTACGCGGACAGTGATGTACAAATCGCCGTTGGGACCGCCATTGACTCCGTTCTCACCCTCGCCACGCAGGGAGATGGTCTGACCGTCGTCAATACCTGCAGGAATTTTGACGTTAATCTTGCGGCTTTTACGAACCGATCCAGAGCCGCGACAATCGGTACAAGGCTCTTTGATAATCTTACCCGTTCCGTTACAAGCAGTACAGGGACGGGTAGTTGCAAAGCTCATAAAGCCGGTGTTCTGCTGAACACGAACCGTGCCCGAGCCACCACAAGTGCTACAAGTAACGGGGCTGGTACCTTTTTTAGCGCCCGAACCGCCACAGGTTTCGCAACGCTCGCTGCGGGTGATATTGATTTCCCGAGAGATGCCAAAGACCGCATCCAGAAAATCCAGTTCAATCTGGTAGCGTAAATCCCGACCCTTTTGGGGCGCGTTTCTGCGACGGGTGCTTCCGCCACCACCGAAACCGCCACCGAAAAAGCTCTCGAAAATATCGCCCATGTCAAAGCCCGCACCGCCGAAGCCTGCACCGTAGGGGTTATAACCACCACCTGCAGAAGGATCGACACCTGCATGGCCGAATTGGTCATAGCGCTGACGCTTTTCACTGTTGGAAAGAACGTCATAGGCCTCTTGGGCTTCCTTGAACTTCTCCTCGGCTTCTTTATCGCCAGGGTTCATGTCCGGATGGTACTTTTTGGCTACCTTTCGGTATGCTTTTTTGAGTTCGTCCTCGGTCGCCGATTTGGCGACACCGAGGACTTCATAATAATCGCGTTTATCTGCCAAGGTTGTTCCCTCCGGTCAGTTAGTTCTGTTGATCCTCATCGACGGTGTAGTCTGCCTGATAGGTGCCGTCTGCGTTTTCTGCACCTTCTTGAGGAGCAGCGTTCTGATAGAGCTTGGAAGA
This sequence comes from Clostridia bacterium, assembly GCA_017620795.1. Lineage (GTDB taxonomy): Bacteria > Bacillota > Clostridia > RGIG8785 > RGIG8785 > RGIG8785. The sequence continues at coordinate 372 of JAGAUM010000025.1, read as the reverse complement.
AACCTCGTAGAACTTCTTGGACAGTTCCTCGCTGGCTGCCTTAATGGCATCGTTGTCGGTGCCTTCTAATGCCTTCTTCACCTTGTCGATTTCAGCAGTGATGGCATCCTTGTCAGCAGCGTCAATCTTGTCGCCCAGATCGGTCAGTGCCTTTTCAGACTGGTAAACCAGCTGGTCAGCCTGATTGCGAGTCTCGATAGCTTCCTTCTTTTTCTTGTCTTCTGCGGCAAACTGCTCTGCTTCTTTCACAGCGCGGTCGATTTCCTCATCATTTAAGTTGGTAGAAGCAGTGATGGTAATTTTCTGCTCGTTACCAGTACCCAAGTCTTTTGCAGAAACATGAACGATGCCATTGGCGTCGATATCGAAGGT
>JAGAUM010000230.1 GCA_017620795.1 Clostridia bacterium | reverse complement strand
CGGCATTGAAGTCAGCCGTACCATTTTAAGTGAAACCACCCTGTCCGAGCCGATTGAAAAGGTGGTCAAGGTCGGTACCAAGACGCCGCCCCGAACCATGGCGACAGGCTCTTTTGTCCGTCCTTGCAGCGGTTACTTAACCTCCCGTTTTGGCTATCGCTGGGGCAGAAGCCACAACGGTATCGATATCGGCGCCTCCACCGGCACGCCCATCTATGCTGCCGATGGCGGTGTGATTACCATGTCGGGCTGGAACGGCGGTTACGGCAAGATGATTGTCATCAACCACGAAAACGGCTATGTGACCTACTACGCCCACTGTAGCCGATTGCTTTATAGCTCGGGCAAGCGCGTTGCCAAGGGCGACGTCATTGCCTATGTGGGCAACACGGGGAACTCCACAGGCCCCCACTTGCACTTCGAGGTCCGCTTAAACGGCTCTCCGCGCAACCCCTTAAACTATGTGTCTTATTAAAAAGAGCCAAAAGGCTCCTTTTGTTTTTCTCATAATAAAAGGGCGTTAATTCCATTTGGTTAAATTTTTTTAACCAGTGGTTAATATGATATCATGATATCAAGATATCAAATAAAAAGAACCCCGAAGGGTTCCTTTCATGCTTTCTTGTTCAGAATTTCACAGTAGTCTTTTAAGGCTTTGGCGACGGCTTCTTGCTGACGCAACAACAGCTTTCGCATCTCGTCATCTTGGCAGAGCTTCAATAACTGGTTGGTCGTTTCTCCCACGGTTGAGAACAGTTCGTGAAAAGGTTGGTACAGTTCCACTTTCATTCCTCCCAATAAAAAAAGGTGTATAGCAGGAGCTACACACCCGAAAAATGCATAGCTCAACTTTGCGACAAGCCTTGGCACGAACAACACAACAGTATGCCAAAAAGAGCATGCATTTTTACCAAAGTAAAATTTGCATACTGCTGTTATATTATTCGCCACCAAGGTTGGCTTGTCGCAAAACCATTCTACCACAGTCCAAAAGATTCGTCAACTAAAAACCATTTGGTTAAAATTTTTTAACCAGTGGTTAATATGATATCATGATATCAAGATATCAAATTAAAAGAAACCCGAAAAGGGTTTCTTCCATAACTGCCCGAAGGGCAATTTCACTTTTGCGGAGCAAAAATTTCACTGCGAAGCAATTTCACTCGCCAACGGCGAATTTCACTGAATAAAAAAGCACCCCGAAGGGTGCTCTTTTTTATTCTTCATCAGGGTTTGCCCAGTTGTGATAAACCTCTTGCACGTCGTCGCTGTCCTCTAAATTCTCCAACAGCTTGTTCATCATCAGGCGCTGTTTTTCATCGTCGATGGCGACAGTGTTCTGGGGAATCATCTGCACCGATGCGTCCAAGAAGGAATACCCCTTCTGCTCCAATGCCTCACGGACTTCGGAGAAAGCATCGGGGTCGGTTAAGATTTCAAAGATGCCGTCCTCGGCAGAAAAGTCCTCAGCCCCTGCGTCCAGTGCGTCCATCATGACTGCATCCTCGTCCGCGTCAGCGCCGTCGATTAAGATAACGCCTTTTTTATCGAACATCCAGGACACGCAACCGTTGGTACCCAAGTTTCCGCCAAACTTGTCAAAGTAGTGGCGCACATCCCCTGCGGTACGGTTCTTGTTCTCGGTCATGGCTTCGACAATGACGGCAACGCCGTTGGGGCCATAGCCCTCGTAAGTAATGTCCTCGTAGTTGGCATCGTCATTACCGCCAGCCGCCTTCTGGATGCAACGATTGATGTTGTCGTTCGGCATATTGTTGGACTTGGCTTTGGCAATGGCGTCCTTTAATTTGGAGTTGGACTCCGGATCGGGTCCGCCTTCCTTAACAGCGACGGCTAATTCACGGCCTAATTTGGTAAAAATCTTGGCACGCTGTGCGTCGGTTTTCTCTTTTTTATGTTTGATATTTGCCCATTTGGAATGTCCTGACATGGTGTACTCCTTTCACCTCTGTTTTCTAACACTGTATTATAACAGAAACCCAACAAAAGTGCAAGTAAAAGTTAAAAAACATTCTTTTTAGGAGCAATGATTTGGTCCGCCTGCATCGTCCAGTAGAAGCTCTTTTCCACATCGTCCACCGAGGGGAACGCAGGGGCGTTTTCTTCAATCATTTTGACCAAATAATCAAATTGCAGATGGGTGGGCTTTCGGCAAGAATCCAGATTGATCATGTGATACTCCTGCTCGGGGTACTGGTAATACTCGATAAGGTCACCCTCTTCTTGGTGGGTGTGGCGGTCTTTGGCAAAGACAATGCGAATCGTCCCACGAGGCCCCGAAAACTCTTTGAAGTTCTCGGACGAGAGGGTGTTGGACCAGCCTGCTTCATAAAACCCCACCGAGCCGTCGGACAGGGTCACGGTAATCATGCCGTAGTTGTAGTGCCCCTCGGGAACATCCATTTCGGTTCGGGCACTGACCCCGTTGACCGAAGTAATTTCAGCCCCTGTAACCCAGCGCATGACATCCAGATAATGAACGCCACAGTCGATAATCGGCGAGGTCTCTTGAATCAGGGACAGGTATCGTCCCCAGTTTTTCGTGTGATGGTTCTGGGACATCCGCATGACGATGGGGGAGCCGATGGCACCCTCCTGAATCATTTGCGCCACCTTCCGATAGGTCTCGTTATGGCGCAGAATCAGCCCGACCAATACCTTACATTCGGGATGCTCTTTGATTAAACGAATAAACTCCTCGCCGTCCTCTTTGGTGGAGGCGATGGGCTTTTCGCAGATAACATGCTTATGGTTTTGGATGCAACACTTTAAAAGAGGCAGGTGGGAGGAGGGGTAGGTTGCGATGATGACAACATCCACATCGTCCCTCTGGATGCAAGCATCAGCATCCGTTTCCACCCGTTCTGCATGGAAACGACGCGCAAAATCCTCCGCACGGGAGCGGTCGTGGTCACAGACACAGCGGATGCTCACATTCTGTTTATAATAAATTTGCTCTAAATGTACGGCGCCCATTTGTCCGCACCCGATGAGTGCAACTCCATATTTTTTCAAGAATAAAGCCCCCTTTTGGGATTTGTCATGCCGATTATATCATACTGCAAAATAGAAGTAAATAGACAAAATTGCTATAAAGGGGTACTTTTTTTGTTCTTTTTTGTGCTCGAAAAAATCTTGTAAAAAAAGTTATAAAACTTTCTCAAAAAGGGTTGACATAGGGGGGCAATCATACTAAAATTATACATATAGTTTAGTCGAGGGGAGGCGATGGGGATGTTCCCATGCCACCGACGAAAACTGAAAAAAGTACCTGATTATTTTCGCGAATGAGTTAGGGTTGGCGTTCTTTTGCAGACCCTTTAAACTCACTCGCTTTTTTTTATTTAACGCCCAGAAAATGCTTCGCCGCCTACGGTCGAATATTTTTCTCGGCTACTGATTCTTGTTCAGAAAGGGAAGAAAAATATGCGTACCTATCCCAACGAACCCATCACCCATGAGGGGATGCTATCCACCGTTTACGGCTTGCCCTTTTACGAAAAAGTCGATGTCCAAAACCTGATTGACGAGGCTTATCGGTCGGGTCAAAAAGAACTGACCCTGCCTCGTGGCGCCTACCGCCTCTGGCCCCGTGGGGATCAGGACGTCATCGACTCTCACATCCTTTTAAAGGATATGCACGATTTTACTCTAAACGCTTATGACGTGGTCTTTGTCTATCAAGACCTGACCGTTTGCGGACTCCAGCTGTTAAACTGCCAACGGGTGCAGATTAACGGACTGACCGTGGACTATGAATCCACCGGCCACGCCCAGTGCAAAATCACCGGCTTCGACCCTGAGGGCAAGTACTTCACCGTCCATGTGGACGAAGGGTATCAGTACGAGCTGGACAATCCGTCCATCACGCCTGAGGATTTTGCCACCGCCTTTTATGACAAGGACACCCGTCTCTTGATTGAAAATATGCGTGGTCTGGGCTACTTCACCCGTGATCGGGTTGAGGACTTGGGCGACCGCAACCTAAAAATCCATACCACCCTGACCACCGACCAAAAAGAGCGTCTGCGCATTGGGGACTTCTTCATCTTAGGCTCCCGACCCATCATGCGCGGCACCACCTATACCATCGACTGCAGTGATGTGACTTATAAAGACTACACCGTCTGGTCGGGGCTCTTTGCCGTGGCAGAGCGTGGCACCAAAAAACGCACCAAGTACTTAAACTTCCGTGTCGTCCCTGGCCCCAAGCCCTATGGCGCCACCGAAGAACGGATTCGCTCCACCGCAGGGGACGCCGCCCACATGCGTAGCTGTTACGAAGGGGCGCTGATGGAAAACTGCTATTGTGAGAACATGGGCGATGACGGCGTCAACTTCTACGGCCTCTTTTCGAGAGTTGCCGAGCAGGTGGGGGAAAACACCCTGATTATTGCCGAGCGTCTGCCTTT
>JAGAUM010000229.1 GCA_017620795.1 Clostridia bacterium | reverse complement strand
TTCTTTTGGTTTTCTCTTTTAACGAGGCGAAAAGCCTGTCGGTCTTTTCTAACTTCTCGTTGAAATGGTATCAGGAACTGTTTCGCGACCGTAACACTTTAGAAGCGGTCAAAAACACAGTGGTTTTGGCTTTGGTGGCAACGGTAATCTCGACGGTGATGGGTACTGCCGCCGCATTTGGAATCCATAAAATCCGTAAAGAATGGTATCGGGCGCTTTTAAACTCGGTCACCAATATCCCCATGATTAATCCTGACATTATCACGGGTATTTCGATGATGTTGGTCTTTGTGTTTGTGGGTCGGTTGTTTGGTGCCGCCACCAGCTTGAATTTCTGGACCATTTTAATTGCCCACGTTACCTTCTGCCTGCCTTATGTCATTTTCCAGGTGTTGCCGAAACTGCAACAGATGGACGGCTCACTGGTGGAGGCAGCACAGGATTTGGGTTGTACCCCGTTTCGTGCCTTTTTTAAGGTCACCATTCCTGAAATTTTGCCCGGTATCATTACGGGAGCAATTATGGCGTTTACCTTATCTTTGGATGATTTCGTCATTAGCTATTTTACTTCAGGAAACGATTTTCAGACCCTGCCCATCCGCATCTATGGCATGACCAAAAAGACGGTTACCCCCAAGATGTATGCGCTGGCAACCATTATCTTCTTTGTGACTCTGGCACTTTTGATGCTTAATAATCTGATTGACAACGAGGACGGCAAAAAGCTTCGTGAAAAGCGCAAACGCCGTGCTTCTGTAGAATAGGAGGATGAATATGATTCGTAAGTTTTTGGCCTTATTCCTTTGCCTTGCCCTGTGTTCTTCTCTGCTTTTGACGGGCTGCGGTGGGGAGACGCTTACCCTGAACGTTTACAACTGGGGCGAATATATTTCCGACGGTAGCGAGGGAAGCTTTGACACCGTTCGGGAGTTTGAAAAATGGTACGAGGAGACTTATGGCACCCGTGTTAAGGTCAACTATACCACCTTTGCTTCTAACGAGGATATGTATAGCAAGATTTCCAGCGGAGCAGTCAGCTACGATGTGATTATTCCGTCCGATTACATGATTGCACGGATGGCAGAGGAAAACCTGCTTTTGCCCTTGAATTTTGACAATATCCCCAACTATCAGTATATTGATGAGGACTTCAAGAGCCTTTATTATGACCCCCAAGGTCAGTATACTGTTCCTTATGCTTATGGCATTATTGGTGTCATGTACAATGCTAACGAGGTAGATGAAGCGGATGTGGGCGACTGGGACCTGCTCTGGAATGAAAAGTATGCCGACAAGATTCTGCAGTTTAACAACTCCCGCGACGCCTTTGGCATGGCGATGTACAAACTGGGTCTGGACGTCAACTCCGAAGACCCCAAGGTCTGGGACACTGCCTATGAAGAACTGCTTGTTCAGCGTCCTTTGGTCTATAGCTTGGTCATGGACGAAATCTTTAACATGATGGAGTCGGGCGAAGCGGCAATCGGTGCTTATTACGCAGGCGACTACTTCACCATGGTGGATGCGCAGGCAGAGGAGGTAGACTTAAAGTTCTATTATCCCGAACGCACCAACTACTACATTGATGCTATGTGTATTCCCTCCAGTTGTCAGAACAAAGAACTGGCAGAAATCTTCATCAACTACATGTGCTCGGAAGAGCCTGCAGTTGCCAATGCGGAGTACACCTACTATGCTTCTCCCAACCGTTTGGTTTATGAAAACGCAGGCTATATTGAGAGCATGGGCGAGGAAGCGATGGAGGTATTATACAGCCATGTAGACGATTTTGCAGAGCAGTACACCGAGAACGCTTACCATAACCTAAAGCCTGAAACTTTAGACTATATCAATACCCTGTGGGAGACTTTAAAAATCAACTGATGAAGAAGGCAATATTCCGACGGAATATTGCCTTCTTTGGTTTTGTATGGTAGAATGCAATAAGGAAAGGAGGGGAAGCATGGGTCGCAAACTGTTTTGTGAGATTTCACCCTTTACTTATTGGCTTTCCGAACAAAAAAACATATTGCAAAGACATCTTGCCGATGCCTTTGGTCACCATACTTTTGCTTGTAAAAAAAGTGATGAAAAACTTCCCCACTTGGTTTACGGACATCAGTCGGTAATCCGGCGCAACTTAAAAGGCGTGGACAGGACTTTACAGGAAAACAAAGCAGTGAACCTTTCTTTGGCGGCGCCTAAAGTAAATGGTGTTTTAATCTGCACCGGGGAGACCTTTTCCTTTTGGAAGCTGGTTGGCAAATCCACTGCATCCAAAGGCTTTAAAGAGGGCTTGACCATTTCAAACGGCAGAGCCACTTCGGGAATTGGTGGCGGTATGTGTCAGTTTACCAACCTTATCCAT
>JAGAUM010000228.1 GCA_017620795.1 Clostridia bacterium | reverse complement strand
AGAAATGAATGAAATTTTCTGCCGTTTTGCGGATTCTGGGGAGATTCGTTCCGATTGTGCCGATTTACCCGCTGTGCTTCAACAGCTTCAGGACGCAGGTATCACCTTGGCGGTGGTCACCAGCGATACGCCCGAAATGACTGAAAAGTGCTTAAAGGAAATGGGCGTTGAAAGCTTCTTTAAAACGATTTACAGTGACGATGGCATTCACCCGAATAAGCCCGACCCCTACGCGGCAGAGGATTTCTGCCAAAAGTGGGGCTTTGCCAAGGACGAGGTTGTAATGGTTGGCGACACCATGACCGATATGCGTTTTGCTAAAAACGCAGGCATCCGCGGTGTCGGCATTGCCAAGGATGAGGCTTGTCGCAATATCCTGTCCGAAGCGACGGACACCCTGATTTACGATTTGTCGGGGCTTTTAGGGGTTTTACAATAGGAGGATATGGTGCAATTTAAATTATCCAAGTACATCCTGCCGTCGGTTATCTCCATGGTTCTGGTCGGAACCTATACCAATATTGACGGCTTTTTCATCGGCAATGTCACGGGAGATGACGGGCTTGCCGCAATCAATATCGTTTGGCCGATTGTTGCGCTGATCACAGCGATTGGTACAGGCATCGGTGTCGGCGGCTCGGTGCTTTTGAACAAGCTCCGTGGCGCCAATGACCAAAAGGGCGCGGCAGAGGTGCGTTCCACCCTGTTGTTCCTGCTTTTTGCTGTAGGCGTTTTGACAGGCGGACTGTTGTTGCTTTGCTACAAGCCGTTACTGGTCTGGATGGGCGCAACAGGAACGGTTTATGACTATGCCGCAGACTATGCGCTGATTGTTTGTATCGGCGCGGTCTTTCAGATTGCAGGGGCAGGTTTGGTCGCTCTGCTTCGGAACGAGCAAAAGACCTATTTTTCTATGATCTGTTGCATCGTCGGTCTGGTGGTGCATCTGGCTTTGGACTGGCTTTTAGTGGAAAAGTACACCTTAGGCGGTGTAGCGTTGTCCACCGTTCTATCCCAGGCAGTAATCATGGTTCTTTGTCTGATAGCCCTGCGTTCGCCTGATCGTGCCAAACTGAACAAGCGCTATATTGCACCGATTTTAATTGCTTCCACTTCCCCTTTGGGGATTAACTTTGTACCGTCGGTCGTTCTGCTTTTTACCAACTACTTTGCGTTGGAAGCAGGCGGAACCGCCGCAGTCAGTGCTTATGCGGTCATGAGCTATGCTGTCTACACCTTTGACTACGTGTTCCAAGGCGTTTGTGACGGAATCCAGCCCGTAGTCAGCTATTGCTGTGGTGCCAACGATCAGCAGGGCGAGCGTCGCGCCATCCGCGTTGGCGCATGGGTGCTGGGCGTTTCTGTTGCCGTTTTTATGGCACTGACCCCCGCTCTGATTGCCGTGATGCCCAAGGTCTTTGCTACCTCTGGCACGGCAGAAGAAATGATGAGAAGCGGATTTATCATCTACGCTTTTTCCTATCCCTTTAAGGCGGCAGTGAAGTTTATTGGCTCGTATTATTACGCAGTAGGTAAAACCACCGTTTCTAATCTGCTGATTTATGCCGACCCCGTCGTGTTTACCCCGTTGTTTTTGGCGGTTTTGTCCAAGGTGTGGGGCATGGATGGCATTTGGTGGTCCATGACCTTTGCACAGGTTGCGGTCACCATTTTAGGAGCGATTAGTTTTCTGCATAAAAAAAGAGTACGCTAAATGCGTACTCTTTTTTATTTCTTAGAAATACCGACGGGCGGTTACGTAGTTGTTGATATAGTAGTTATCAGACAACACGTTGTTGTAACGGACACCGCTGCTAGACGAGGAGTGGATAAACACGCCGTTGCCAACATAGATGCCTACATGGTTGATGCCCGGACCGCCGTAGTAGCGGAAGAAAAGCAGGTCGCCCGGCTGCCATTCCCCATAAGCAACGGGAGTGCCTTGGGTGGACTGAGCCGCGGCAGTGCGGTTTAATTCATAGCCCATCTGGCGGAAGACGTACTGGGTATAACCCGAGCAGTCAAAGCCTCTGGGAGTGGTACCACCGTAGATATAGGGGGTGCCTAAAAACCGTTCTGCAAAACCAATCAGCGCACCGGTATTACCACGGGAGGGTAATCCGTTATAAGACAGGGAAACATAATCCGAATGAATGTAACCGATGCCGTCGCGATAAGTGATTTGGTACCAAGGTCCGAACTGACCGTGGATAGCAACGTTGTCACCGCGAGTCTGCTGACCTAAAATCGCTTGGTCGGTGCCTGCGCCAGAGCGGACATTGACCGACGAACCAGTGACCAGACCGGTTAGGGTTGCCTTTTCGGGCGAGAGGGAAACATACATTCCCGAAACCCAGACCACTTGACCGTCATATTGTGCCTGAAGCCAAGTGCCGTCGCCGTTGGCGGAATTATTGCCCATGACCGTGATTTGCGTGTTCAGCGGAACAGTGGCAACAATCGGTTGATCGGTGCCTGCACCGGAGCGCAGGTTAACGTTGCTTCCTGTAGCCGTCCCCACAGAATAATTAGCGAGAGCGCTGCTTGTGAAGACGCCTATGATTGCCGCCGTAGAGGCAGCCAATTTGATAAACGGGTTCATAGCTGTTCTCCTTAAGATGCATTTCGACAAAAGTGTTAAACAAATGTTACACAATTGTTAAGTTAAGTATAACAGAAACCACTTCCTTTGTCAAGTAAAAGACAGAAAAAGACCGATGGAGAATCCTTCCATCGGTCTTTAAAAAGCAGATGCTAAAAACAATTCAAACGCCAGTGCGCCGTCGGTTTTTCCGCTCATAATGCCCAAATAGGCTTGGTTGTAAGATTCCAACACCGAAAGCAGACGGGAAGCAGAGTAGCGTTTTGCCAGAGACAGGTTTTTGCGAACCGTCCATTCGGGCTTTTTTAAGGTGCTTGCAATGGAAGCACTATTCTGCCCTGCATCATAGCAAAGACGGATTTTTAACAAAGTAAGCAACTGCGTCCCAAACAGAGAGAAGAGACCGACCGGTTCCTCACCTAACCGTAACAAGGTGCGGAATTGGCTCACTGCCTGCGCTATGTTTCCCCCCAAGGCTTGTTCAACCATCAAAAAGGCATTGGCAGAGGGGGTCTTGATGACCATCGCGTCAATGTGTTCTCGGGAGATGACCTGATTTTCATCTGCGAATGCGGCAATCTTGTCAATCTCATTTCTAAGGGTTAAGAGGTCGTCGGGGCAGATGGAGAGCAAATACTCAATATCTGATACCCGAATTTTTTTATCTAGCCGTGCAAATTCCCGATTGGTCCATGCCACCATATCAGCGGCAGAGGGGTGGGTCAGCTCGTAAGTGTGGCCATGCTCTGTGATGGCAGTGAACAGCGCACTTTTAGGAACCGACTTTCCGTTTAGCTCTCCTTCCAATATAAGAAGCAGGGTGGTTTTTGGAATCTGTGGAATCAGATCTGCTAATTTTTTAGAAAAGTCCGCCTGCTCGGTAGCAAAGAGCTGACAGGAACGAAGAATGACCACCCGCCGATCATCTAAAAAGGGAATGGTCTGCACCGCTTCACGAATCGTTTCGATGGAATAAGGTAGCTCGGTGAACTCCGAACAGTTCAGCTCGGGCATCTGGGTTGTGGCAGTGGAGCGAATCCGATGGGCATAATGGTCGCGCAAATAAACTTCTTTTCCGTAAAGAAGCAGGACAGGCGGATAGGTGCCTTTTTCAATCATTTGCATCAGACCGGTTATGCTCATGACGGGAATCTCCTTTCTGAAAAATAACGGCATTCAGCTCGATGCCCAAAAGAATAATCAACGAACAAAGGTATAGCCATAGTAAGAGCAGAATCACACCGCTCATATTTCCATAATATGCAGAATACAGATGGTTGAGGTCCGCCATGGCAGAAAAAACAAAGGAAGCCGCGATCCCCACTACGGCGGAGAAGATGGCGCCCGGCAGGTGTCGGTACAAAGGCACTCGTTTGGTGGGCAAAAAGAAGTAAAAGACTGCCAATAAGGCAGATGCCACCAGCAAAGCGACGGGATAGCGAAGGCTTTGCCACAGGGGATAGAGGATGGCGGAATGTGCCAGCAGGCTATTGAGTAATAACAACCCGACGATAGCGGTAACGCCCAACAGTAAAATCAGCGGAAGCAATAAAAACCGCAGTAAAAAACGAAAGACAAAGGAGCGGGTTTCCGTCGCATCGTAGGCGGTGACCGAGGCATAAATCAGCGTACTGACCCCACGGGATGCTGCGTAGAAAAGGACCACGATGCCTGTGGGCAACAGAGGAAAGCTCCCCAGGGATGAAAGGTTTTCCTGGACCAGATCGGAAGCAGCAGAAGGAAGTAACCCTTTTAAAATCTGCAACAGGGTATCCAATACCGTTTCATGAACCGCAAATCGGGTCAGGATAATCAGACAGGGGAAAAAGGACAGCAGCAGGTAGAAAGCCAGCTGTGCACTTTGTGACAATAACCGGTGGCGAAAAAACCGCCGAAACAGGTCACGAATGATGGGAATCATCCCGAAGCACCTTCTTGATATTTCGTTCAATCTTGGCACGGGGTGCCAGTGCGTAGTGGTTGCACTTTAAGCAACGGATGCCCAAGTCCGCCCCTACACGCATGAGTAAAAAGCGGTTTCCACCACAGGGATGAGGCTTTTTCATTTCCAGAATATCGTTTACTTGGAGATCCATTTTTACCACCACCTTTTGATTTATGATACCACGATTGCAAGTTTTTGTAAAGGATTGATTTTGTCGAAAACCTGTGGTAAAATAAATAGGTAGAAAGGAGGATTGGCTGTGGAAGTCTTTGCGAATGCGAAAATCAATTTAAGCCTGGACGTATTGGGTGTTCGTGAGGACGGCTATCATGAGGTCAGGATGCTGATGCAGAGCATCGGTCTTGCAGACCGCATCACCTTAGACCCGATTCCGTCGGGAATTATGCTCCACACCAACCGCTCTTATCTTCCTTGTGACGCGCGCAACCTGGCTTACCGCGCCGCAGAACTGTTTTTAAAAGAGACCAACACCTCAAGCGGTGTTAAGATGAATATTATAAAAAAGATTCCTGTTTCGGCAGGTCTGGCAGGCGGAAGCACCGATGCTGCCGCCGTGCTTGTGGGGCTGAACCAGCTGTTCGGAACCAAGTTAAGCCGCCGTCGCCTTTGCGAGCTGGGCGGAACCTTAGGCTCGGACATTCCTTTTTGCATTTTAGGCGGAACGGCACTGGCAACAGGACGGGGGGAGCAGATTCACCGTTTGCCCCCACTGCCCAAGGTCTATTTGGTACTGGTCAAACCGCCGATTAGCATCTCCACCCCGAAAATCTACACGGCACTGGATCAACAGGAGATTGCTTGCCACCCCGACACGGATGCGCTGATTGAGAAAATCAAAGCCCGGGACGTTTCGGGACTGGCGCAGGAAATGGTCAATGTGTTAGAACCTGTTTGTGAGACCTTTGAGCCACGTATTTCCGAACTGCGCGAGAAACTGCTTTCCTGCGGTGCCATCGGTGCACGGATGAGTGGAAGCGGACCTACGGTTTTTGGTATTTTTGAAACGTATGAACAAGCAGCCAGGGCGGCGGATGCTTTCCGCGGTCGGGGCGACGAAGTGATTGTAACATCAACACGGAGGTAAAAGTATGGGAAATCGTATTTTGGTGGTAGACGACGAAAAACCGATTGTTGACATTTTAGTATTCAATCTGAAAAAGGACGGACACGAGGTGCTGGAAGCCTATGACGGTGAAACGGCACTGGATATGGCATTAAACCAGAAGCCGGACCTGATTTTACTGGACGTTATGCTTCCGAAAATGGACGGATTTACGGTCTGCCGCAAGATTCGCGAACAGTCGGACGTGCCGATTTTAATGCTGACTGCCCGTGAAGAAGAGGTGGATAAGGTGTTGGGTCTGGAGCTGGGCGCTGATGACTATATCACCAAGCCCTTCATGGTCCGTGAGCTGATGGCGCGGGTCAAAGCCAATCTCCGCCGCACCGCAACACAAGGGGAAACAGCCCCCTCTTCCAATGCCAATGTCATTCGTATCGGTGAGCTGGAAATCGACGAGGAACGCTATGAGGTTCGCAAGGCAGGGAAGCCTATTGAGCTGACCCTGCGCGAGT
>JAGAUM010000227.1 GCA_017620795.1 Clostridia bacterium | reverse complement strand
TTCTTCAATCTTGGGGTTTTATTCATAGCCGTATGCCTTGCAGGACTGGCTCACCATGCGAAGTCCGCCAAAGGGATTTACGCTCCGCTTTATGGGCGCATCGGTCTGCAAGCCAACAATCAGTTCCTTTTCCTTGTCTACATAACCGGGGGCGTAGCTGACCAAAGACGAAACGGTGTCGGTATCAATGTCCAACACACCGCCCTTTGCCCGTTCCTGCGCAAACAGCTCCTGTACCTTTTCCATCAGGGCTTTGGTACGGGGTGTTGCATCGCTTAAGAACTCCGGCCCCTCGGTGTAGGGGGTGTAGTTCAACTGGATAAAGTCACGGACGTCAATGGCTTCCTGCCAACGCCCGGGAACGAAATCTTTCCATGTTGCATTGTTCATTTTGCTTCACTCCTTCGAAAAATAAAAAAGGGCAACCCAGCTCTACACTGAATTGCCCAGACGGTCGGCATACTACTTTACATTCCACCGCGGTGCTCCGCGAAATCCGTCAGCAATGTAAAGCTCATGTTCATTATAATGGAAGATTCACGCTTTGTCAACAGTTTGTTAAAATTTTGTCAATACAAAAATTTCACAGTCTAACCCCTGTTTCTTTGTATACTTCTTCTAAAAACCAATCCTGAATCTTTTTAGCCAGTTCGGGGTCTTTGCCACCTACGGCTTCGCCGTCAATGCCATAAACAAAGACGATGTTTTTGGTGGTACTGCAGAGCAGAATCTCGTCGGCAGCTTTTAATTCTTCCACCGTGAAAATCCGTGTCTCTACAGGGATGTGGTGCTCCTCACAAAGGGCGATCGTTACTGCACGGGTAATGCCCGGCAAAATCAGATTGTCCAGGGGCGGAACCACCAACGCACCGTCTTTTAACATTAAAATACTGCTGTGTGCCGCCTCAGTCACACGCTCGCCACGGTGCAGTAGCGCTTCGGTAGCGCCTGCGGCAGTGGCTTTTTGTGCGGCAAACACGTTAGGAAGTAGGTTGGTGGTCTTGATGTTGCAGTATTGGAACCGCAAGTCTTCGATTGAATGCAAGGTCGCCTTCTTGTCCCGAGAGGGGAGGGGCACAGGCGCAGTGTACATAATGAGGTTGGGGGTTGCGTCCTTCGGGAATTCGTGCTTTCTTGGAGCGGCTCCGCGGGTTACCTGAATATAAAGCATCAGTGCGCCCAAAGGCGAGCAATCCAGCAACCGATTGATTTCCGAAACCAGCGTTTCTCTTGCCATGGAAAAAGCAATCTCGGTCAAAGCACAGCTCCGATACAAGCGGTCCAAGTGCAAATCCAGCGTAAAGGGCTTGCGGTCCAAGACCAAAATCGCATCATAAACTGCATCCCCATAAAAAACCGAGCGGTCACATAAGGGAATCTGCATAGTGTCCAAATTGCCAATCTCACCATTGAAATAGCCTATTCTGTCCATTTTTCCAACCTCGCAGTTCGTTTGATTTCGAGGGCTATTATAGCACAAACGCCTGCAAGATGCAAGAGAACGACCTTTCATTTTGCGAAGGTTTTATGGGGGAATAATAAAAAGACCATTCGCAAAGAATGGTCTTTTTGGTTTTGCGAAAATGACATTAACGAAAATAAAAGCTAGCAAAAATCCCGAAATACAAAGACCAATTGCAGTCATAATTCTCGCATTTTTGAGTTTTCTGACAGTACTGTCGTATTCTGCGATGTCATGGCTATTTTCTAAATTGAAAACAGGAATTGCATCCTTTTTGTTCTGCTTGTCGACATATTTTTGTAACTTACAGAGGTTTATGATTTGGAAAATGATGCCGATACCGAGGCAAAAAACTAAAGAAAGAATCCCCAAAACAGAGATGGCTTTTACATCTTCTTGAAAAGCCTTGAATTTAGAGTATTCTGCCGAAGGGAGATTTGCTCCTTTTTTGGTTCTACTGCACATCCACAATGAATGCAAACTACAGCTTCGTCCTGAATTTGATTTCCGCATTTTTGACAAAACATTGAAAATTCCTCCTTGGTATTATTTACTTCAAGACTATTATACTCAAAGTTTGAGTAAATGTCAATACTCAATTTGTGAGTATGTTATGATGAGAAAAAGGCAGGTGAAAATATGAATTATCGTGAACGGATGCGCGGCTTGCGTGAGGACAACGACCTGACACAGGCACAAGTAGCGAAGGTTATCAATAAGTCACAACAAGGATATAATCATATTGAAATCGGGCGTGCAGAACTTAAAATAGAAGATTTAATTACACTTTGCGAGTTTTATCATGTCACTGTCGACTATCTTATAGGACGTACAGAAAAATAGCACCTGAATCCGAAAGGAGACAGGTGCTTTTGTTTGGTGGAGGGAGATGGATTCGCCCAGCTTCGGCTGGGCCGTTCCGCGGCTCTGGCGTGCCACTGGCACCCCATTCACCACCGCTCCCCTTCGAATCCATTTCCGAAATACCCATGCATAACAAAAAGCACCATCCAAAGGATGATGCTTTTTGTTGGTGGAGGGAGATGGATTCGAACCATCGAAGCGAGACGCAACAGATTTACAGTCTGCCCCCTTTGGCCACTCGGGAACCCCTCCATATGAAGTTTTTTGAATGAACTGTAGGTGTGGGTGGAGCTGGTGATGGGACTCGAACCCGCAACCTGCTGATTACAAATCAGCTGCTCTGCCAATTGAGCTACACCAGCAAGTGAACTTGTTGTACCAACTGAGCACAGCACCGTGTCATTCGAACAAGCATTATAATACCACACCTTTTTGGCTTTTGCAAGTCTTTTTTTCAAAAAGTTGAAATTTTTTTGGGAATGGGTATTCCCATTTAAAAAAGCTTCTGTTATAATGCTTAAGAGGTGATACTATGGAGCAACCGTATATCGCATCGGTAGAGCTTTGTATGCCTTTGCCGTCGGATTCTTACTTAAACCATATTCCGGCAGTGGAATACCTTGCAAAAGGAAATCAATTGCACTTTCAAAAACCCGTAACCTTTTTGGTCGGGGAGAATGGCACGGGAAAATCCACCTTGATTGAAGCCATTGCCGTAAACTACGGATTCAATCCCGAAGGGGGATCGAAAAACTTTCAGTTTTCCACCACCGCGTCCCATTCGGACTTGCATCAGCACCTGAAGCTGACCCGTCACCGCCAAGCCAAAGACGGATTTTTTCTGCGTGCCGAGAGCTTTTATAACGTAGCGTCCAATATTGACGAGTTAGACCGCATCCCTTCGTTCAGTCCGCCGATTATCAACAGTTACGGGGGCGTGTCCTTGCATGAGCAATCCCACGGCGAGAGCTTTTTAAGTCTGGTACAGAACCGCCTCAAGGGTCGGGGACTCTATCTTTTTGACGAGCCGGAGTCTGCTTTATCGCCCATGCGCCTTTTAACCCTGCTGTGCGAAATCGACCGTTTGGTCAAAGCGGATTCACAACTGATTATCGCCACCCACTCACCGATTTTAATGGCATATCCCAACGCGGAGGTCTTGGAGCTTTCCGCAGACGGCATCACTTCGGTGGACTTTCAAAAGACCGAGCATTTTAAGACCACTCAAGCGTTTTTTGACAATCCCCAACGGATGTTAAAATACTTATTAAAAGAGGAGCGTTAAAATGGGGTATTTACTTTTAAGCATCGCCTTGTTGGCAGGGGTCACCAAAGGCTATTGCGGGAAAAAAACCAGTGGCTATGTGGAGCAGTTGGGGGATGCCTTGTCTGCCAACATCATCCGCATGCTTTTTTGCATCGGCATCGGCTTTTTAGTCGTCGCTTTTAGCGGAGAACTTTCGTCCCTAAAACCGAGCCCGACGTTGATGCTGATTACGGCATTATCGGGAATATCCACTTCTTTATTTGTGGTCAGCTGGCTCTTGTCGGTCAAAAAAGGCGCCTATATGATGGTAGAAGTCTTTTTGATGTTAGGCGTACTGGTGCCCATTTTATTAGGGCGTTTCTTTTTGTCCGAGACGGTGCGCTTCAACCAGATTCTTGGGTTAGGTCTTTTGATTGTGGCAGTCCTGCTCATGTGCTCTTATAACACCTCTGTCAAAGGAAAAATCCAAAAGACTGCGTTGGTTTTTTTGATTCTTTGTGGTCTTGCCAACGGTCTGACCGACTTTTCCCAGCGGCTTTTTGTTCATACCATGACCCTGCCTGCCTCGGTCTTTAACTTTTATACCTATGTTTTTTCCGCAGGGACGCTTTTGATTATCAGCCTGTTTCTGAAAAACAAGGAAGTCCCCCAAAAAGACGGATTTGTCGCCAATTTCAAAAAGATTTTCTGGTACATTCTGGTCATGGCACTCTGCCTTTTTGCCAATTCTTATTTCAAAACCCAGGCGGCAACTTATTTGGATTCCACCCAACTTTACCCCCTAAACCAAGGGATGTCTTTGATTCTATCCACTTTGATGTCTGCACTCCTGTTTAAAGAAAAGCCCAATTTAAAATGTGTAGCAGGAATTATACTTTCGTTTGTCGCACTGTTGTTGATTAACGTTCTATAAAAAAAGCACCCCCTTTGGGGTGCTTTTTTAATGTCCTTCAAAACCTAAAATCAGCCCGCCACGCTCGGCATAGAAACTGCAAAGTCCACCGCAGGGACGGATTTTGATGTCTGCTGTGGGGTAGCGCTTTTGAACCATCGTCGCAAGTTCTTGTGCCGTCTCTTCGTTTTCGCAATGGGCGATGCGGAGCTTTCCGCCACGGAATCCCCGTTCCTGAACCAACTCAAATATCGTCTGCAAGGCTTGCTTTTTGCCCCGTGCCTTTTTCAGCATCTCCAAGGTACCCACGTCACTTGCCTGACCGACGGCACGGATGCCCAACAGCCCTGCCGCCAAAGCAGAGAGTCGGTCTACCCGACCGTTGTTCACCAGATTTTTCATGGACTCCAAAGAAAAAATCAGGTGAGTGGTCTTTTTGTATTCTTCAATCTCGGCGCAAATTGCTTCAAAAGTCTTGCCTTCGCCTAGTAGCTCCACTGCTTTTTCCATCAACAGTCGTGTCTCACCACCAACGGACAGAGAATCTACTACATAGACCTTTGCCGTGGGGTTGGCTTGCTCATATTCCTTTTTAGCTTCTACCGCCGAAGCGTATGCCCCCGATAGGTTGCTGGTAATGGTAAAGCACAAAACCTCCTCCGCACCTGAAAAAGCGTCCAGCCAGTCTGCCACATTGGGGCAGGAGGTGCTTGACCGTCCTTTATAATTCAATAATTCTTGTACCATCGAAGAAACGTCTAACGCTTCATTATCTGTGTATTCTTTGGCATCGGTGATAATCCGTAACGGCACTGACGCATAATCCACTCCATTCCACAAAAGTAGGTCGGAAGAGGAGTCGGCTACAATTCTGATTCCCATGATATCCCTCTTTTCTGATGTCGTCGAAACCATTTTATCGGTTTTTAAATAACTTGTCAAGAGTTTAAACTAAATTTATTATAAGTTTATTGACTTTGTTCTTTAAGTATGTTACATTATATCATGAAAGTAGGGGATGTTATGGCAAAAGAAGTGCAGTTTTCTCTGCCTCGGTATGAAGAGATTCCCGATATCGGGCTTTATCTGGACCAGACGGCGAAGTATATCAATTCTTATTTAGAACCCTTGGGGGACATGAATATTACCCCCTCCATGATCAGCAATTATGTGAAGCATGGGTTGGTGGAAAACCCCATAAAGAAGCAGTACGGGCAGGAGCAGATTGCCTATCTGTTTTTAATTGCTATCGCCAAGTCAGTGATGTCTTTGGAGAATATTCAGGTTCTTATCAACATGCAACGGGAGCGGTACGCCTCTGCCATTGCTTATAACTATTTCCGTGACGAACTGCTGACGATTCTGGCAGAAGTGTTTGAAGTCCCGAATGTGACGGACGCACCGTCTCCCGAGGCGTCTTTGGAACAAAAGCTTTGTCGCAACATGGTGGTGGCAATAGCACACAAAATCTATCTGGATCGCAGTATCCGCAACTTTGCCGCAAAAGAGGGCTCTTGACCTCTTTGCGGTTTTTTGCTATACTGGGGAAGAAGGAGGAAATATTATGAAAACATTAGTCTTGGCTGCGGGCTATGCCACGCGGCTTTATCCCTTAACTGAAAACTTCCCAAAGCCCCTTTTGGAGGTGGCAGGAAAGAGCATTTTAAACTGGTTGTTGGACGATATCGATTCTCTGCCCGAGATTGACGAGCATGTGATTATCTCCAATCACCGCTATGCTACCCATTTTGAAAACTGGGCAAAAACCTGCGGACTTTCTAAACCCGTTCGGGTACTGGACGACGGCTCGACCTCCAACGAAACCCGCTTAGGCGCCGTTCGGGATTTGCAGTTTGCCATTGATGCACTAAACATCGACGATGATATTTTGGTCATCGCAGGCGATAATATGATTGACTTTTCCTTCCGTTCCTTTTTAGACTTGTTCTATGAAAAGAACGCCGCCGTGGTCATGGTCAATTATGAACCGGACGTAGCCACCTTACAGCGATGCGGTGTTGCTCAATTGGATGAAACCCTGCGCGTCCTTTCGATGGAAGAAAAGCCCCAAAACCCCAAGTCCAACTGGTGTGTAGGGCCCTTTTACATCTACAAAAAAGAAGACCTTTATCGGATTGAAAAAGGCATTAAAGAAGGTTGTGGCGTTGACGCTCCCGGTAGCTTGGTCAGCTATCTTTGCGAGCAGATTCCCGTCTATGCCTTGGACATCAAAGACTGCATCCGTTATGACATTGGCACTTTAGAAAGCTATGAGGAAGTCAAACGCATTTTTGCCGCAAAGAACAAATGAGCTGGAGCGTAAAGATGAACTATATCGTTTTGGATATGGAATGGAATCAGCCTCTGTCTCCTGAAGTGACCGTCCGCAAACCCGTCATCCTGCGTGGAGAAATCATCCGC
>JAGAUM010000226.1 GCA_017620795.1 Clostridia bacterium | reverse complement strand
CAATCAACATGGCATCCATCAACTGTGCCAAGGTAAATTCTTCTCCGTCCGCAATGTAGATACGAGTAGACTGTCCGTCCAATCCCCAAGAAGCGTTTTCGGTGCCAACAACCTTTTCGCCCAAATCGCAGGATTCCATCGCCAAAAGAGCGGTCATCAGCTTGGTGGTGCTGGCGGGATATACTTTCTCGTCAGGGTTTTTGGCATAGAGAATATTCCCTGTCTCCAAATCCGCCAACAAAACAGCATGAGCTCCGGTGTCCGGAACCGCTGCCATGACAGGAAGGGTGAACAGCAGGGATAAAAGCAACCCGAAAATCAGCGTTTTACCAAGCAGTTTTCTCATAGTGTTCCTCTTTCGTTCTTAGATTCAAACAAAGGTATTGCGGTTTTTAAAACCTCTTCCGCCTGTCCATCAAACCAGGCGAGTTGACCCTCTCCAAAACGACGTCGGATGCGTTTTTGGGCATCTGCCATCTCAGGGAATCGGGTGCTGAGATTATGGGCATCGGATACAAAGGAATGAATTCGATCCTGTTTAATCAAGGTATATAAAAACCGACGCTTCCGGAATAACGAATAGGACGAAGCATTGCTCTGAAAGAGCACTTCCATCGCCAAAAGCCGTTCTATACGGTCTTTGGGGTTAAACCTTAAAAACCGCTCCACATGGGCAATAATCGGCAAATAATCGTTGTTGATAAACTCATGAATACTGTCAAAAACCCAGTTTTCCCAGTACATATACGGTGGCTCTAACAGAATATACTTGGTTCCGTTAATACAAAGTTCGTCAAAATGTTCTTCGAATCGCCAAAGGTTTTTGGCAATCTGCACCTCGGCAGCAAGATAGCCCGTCGGTAATGAAACATCCAACGACTCGACCGCTTTTTTCAACACCTCCGCTTGGGTGTTGCGTCGGTTCAAGAAGGTTTCTGCCGATTCCATATGTGCATAAAAATGCGGGGACAGAACGACTTTGTCAACGCCCTGCTCCCCTAATACATATAACAATTTCAAAGACTCTTCCAAGGTTTGTGCGCCATCATCCACGGCAGGAAGAATATGCGTGTGTAAATCAATCATCGGTCAACGGATCGCCAAAATCAGGCTGTTCATAAGTATGGGTTTTGGAATGGTAGTAGTTATAACCACCCAAACCACCGTAATGAACCGCCTCGTTGGACGCATTTAAGATGACACCAATGGGACGGACGTCAACCAGCTCAATGGCGCGAAGCGTGCGACGCAGTGCCTCATAAGTGGTATAGCCCTTACGTGCTACCAGGATGGTACCAGTAGCCAGTTTAGCTAAAATAACAGCGTCAGTAACAACACCGACGGGCGGTGTGTCGATGAAAATATAATCGTATTGGGTTTTCAGCTCTTCCAGCATCGTCTTCATTTTCGGCGAAGCCAGCAATTCCGACGGGTTGGGAGGAACCGACCCTGCAGTTAAAAAGTCCAGGTTATGAACTTCACTGTGGCAAACGGCTTCTTCAAACGTAGCAAATCCGCCCAAGACGTTGGACAAGCCACGCTTGTTCTTTTCCTGCAGATACTGATGTACCGTTGCACAACGCAGGTCCGCATCAATCAGAAGGACACGGCTACCTGTCTTAGCAAAGGTAATAGCCAGGTTAACAGTATTGGTGGATTTACCTGCGCCAGGCTCGGCACTGGTAACGGCGATAACCTTACCAACACCCTCGTCCAGACCGGCAAAGGCGAACATAACATTGGTACGGGTAGCTTTATAGGCTTCCTGCAATACGAACCCCGAATCGGGCTTCAGTATTGCAACACGCGGCACGAACTTTTTAGCAAAACGTTTTCTTCCGCCAATTAAATCGAAGATATTCACTGTTCTGCCGCCTCCTTTTTAACCTTTTTCTTTTTCTCAACAATATCAGGGATATTGCCCAGTACCGGTAAGCCATACTGCTGAGAAATCTCCTCACCGGAGTTGATGGTGGTATTAAACAGGTCTGCCAGTAAAATCATCAGAACTGCCAGAACCATGCCCGCAAGGCCACCGCCTAAAACGCGGACGGGCATCTGGTTGGAACGGCGAACCGCAGTGGTCGCCGAATAAATCGAAGTAATGTTACCGATAAAGATGTGCTCTTTAATCTCGGTGGGCGCAACTTTCAAAATCGCATCTGCCATTCGCTGTGCGCGGTAAGGGTTGGTATCGGTTACTTTGATACTTAAAATCTCGGTCTCTTCTACTGCAGACATGGAGATTTTCCCCAAAGACAATGCCGCTGCATCCGAATCGGACAGTTGTGCACGGACGCGGTCCAAGAATTGAGGCTGTTTCATGATGTCGATACAAGTATTAACCAGCTTTACCGAAGCCGTAAAGTCTGTTGCCGCATATCCACCCATAGCGTCTTGCTGCTCACTGCTACGATTATAAACCGCCAGCTTACCACTGGACGTGTAGGTCGGAACAACCATAAACTCGGTATACAAAAACGCACACACTGCAAAAAGGACGGTCAAGGTAACGACCAACTTCCATCCCTTCAGCACCAACTGGATCACACGACCCAAATCTGTTTCTGCTCTCATTTACGACATCCTCACTTTAAAAAAATACAAACTCTATTTATTCTAACATGTTTTTTATAAAAATGGAAGGGGTTTTTTAATTTTTTTACGAAACTCTCCTTCTGCGGTTGACTTTGTCGCGAAATCCGCCTATAATAATAGTAGCTTAAATGAATGGGAGTGTTCACATGAGAGTATTAGTTACTGGCGGTGCAGGTTATATTGGAAGCCACACCTGCGTAGAATTATTAAATGCAGGTTATGAAGTTGTCATCATGGACAATTTCTGCAACTCCAAGCCTGAATCCTTGCGCCGTGTCGAAAAAATCACTGGCAAAAAACCCTTGTTTTATGAAGTAGATCTGCTGGACGAAGCTGGCTTAGAGCGCATCTTCTCTGAAAATGAGATTGACGCTGTTGT